>JAZRFH010000001.1:0-10169 GCA_045661245.1 Eubacteriales bacterium
ACTATGGCTTTAATTTCTACACATACGGCAATACCGAGGCTGAATATAATGCTTACCGCAGCTTGATTCTCTCGTCGGGCTACAGCTTATACGGCACGAGTGAGGACGAATACGGTGACACGTGGTACTCCTATGACAACGGCGACATAGTAATTGACGTTTGCTATTATGAAACCGAGGACGGCTACGTAATCGACGCGTATATATACTCAATGACAATGAGTGACGACCCCGAAAACGGTGACACGGGTGGCGATACAGGCGGTGACACGGGTGGCTCAACACCCTCTTACGCCTACACCGATTTTACCTCGGCAGAGAAATCTCTGCTTACGCAGTACATAGGCGCAGTTATTCCGTTCGTTGCAAATGACGAGTACTACTTACGCGATTATAACGACGAAACCGAAAATTACAACTATGGCTTTAATTTCTACACATACGGCAATACCGAGGCTGAATATAATGCTTACCGCAGCTTGATTCTCTCGTCGGGATACACCTTATACGGCACGGGTGAGGACGAATACGGTGACACGTGGTACACCTACGACAACGGCGACATAGTAATTGACGTTTGCTATTATGAAACCGAGGACGGTTATGTAATAGACCTGTACGCATACTCAATGACAATGAGTGACGACCCCGAAAACGGTGACACGGGTGGCGATACAGGCGGCGGTAACGGTGGCGGTAATACAGGTGCGGAAGATACAGACAGCGGCTATTACGTTTCTCTTAAAAACGGCGGCACAACCGTGTATCTTACAAGCACCCTCTCGTCCGGTACTTTGAAGGGTACTACCGATAAGTCGAGCGCTTCGCTTATCTATATTGAGTCGGCTGGCAACGGTAACTATTACCTCTATTTCTTAAGCGGCAGCTCCAAGAGCTACGTAGCGATAGACGATGCCGCTAAAGCTAAGGGCTTTTCACTGACGGCATCGAAGTCTTCCGCAAGCATATTCGAGTGGGATTCCTCGCTTAAAACCATGAAGGTAGCCCTTGACAGCAACAACCGCGGCTTTGCTATGCAAAGCACTACCACAGATAACTGCTTCAGAAGCTATGATGCGTCGAATACGGACTACATCTGGGCAAGATTCACAACTGCATCGGGGGCGGAATTTTCACCTGACGGCAACACAGGCGGCTCTGTAACCCCGGACAACCTTATCACAAACGACGGCAAGGGTCTGCCCGCTGATGACGGTGACGGAATCGTCGACGTAGACCTTACCGACGCAGACAAGGTTAAGGACGTTACCGACCAGGGCTATTATCTTGACGGTTGCCCCACGACGGGCACACCTGCGGTGCTTGTTATCCCCGTTGAGTTCAGCGACGTTACTGCCGAAAGCAAGGGTTATACGATTGATAAGATAATAAAGGCGTTTACGGGTGCTGCCGGTACAACAAGCTATCACTCGGTAGAGGAGTATTATAAGCTTTCAAGCTACGGCAAGCTGGATATCGACGTAACCGTGCTTGACACATGGTTCCGCCCCGAATATTCAAGCTCGTACTATATGAGCTACACGATGGATTATAATGGCTCCGAGATTGAGGCGGGCGACCAGCTGATAATTGACGAGATACTCAAGTACCTTGAGCCCAAAATGGACCTGTCTGACTTTGACTCCGACGGTAACGGAATTATAGATGCTATAGTTATTATCAACACGTTGGATGTTGACGCTGATTCTACCTTCAACTGGGCGTATAGATATTGGAACGTTTATACGGATGATGAGGGGTACTATTACGAGTATGACGGCGTGTCTGCTAACGACTACCTGTGGGCATCGTATGCATTTATGCACGAAACCGAAGAAGGTACGTACGACGACACAAGCATAATTAATACTTATACCTATATTCACGAGTTTGGCCACGTTTTAGGTGCTGACGATTACTACGATACGTCCTATTCAGGCGACACGGGTCCCATGGACGGTGCGGATATTATGGACGCAATGGTTGGCGACCACAACGCATTTACAAAGTTCAATTACGGTTGGTTGACAAGCACAAGGCTCGTGGTTACAGATACGTCTGTAGAGGTTGTTTTGAGCGATTTTTACACCACGGGTGACACCTTGATTATAGCTAACAACTGGGACGAGGCTCTCGGTGCATACCAGGAGTACTATATAGTAGTGTTCTACACCAATAACGGTCTTAACTCAGGCGGCAACGGCTATTTTACACGCAACGGCATCGTTGTATATCACGTAAATGCATCTCTTTACAGCGAGGAATACGAGGGCGAGATTTATTACGATATATACAATAATAATACAGACCCAAGCGACGAATACGGCACTGAAGATAACCTTATTGAGTACGTCAAGTCTTCAAGCGATACCTACACCTTTGGAGTAGACGATACGCTCCCGACAACAACACTTGACTCGGGCGACACTCTTGTTTACACCTTTGTTGTAGACTCCATAGGCACAGATTCTGCAACCATTACGGTAAGCAGAGTAGGGCAGTGATAAATAACAAAAAAAGTAAAGGCGGAGCTCCAATGCTTCGCCTTTTTAACAGGAGTAACACACCCCCGTGTTAAAAATACCGGTGTTTTTATTGCTATAATGTGTTTTTTAGAATTTTGCGTGAAATAAATATCAAAAGCGCATTGACAAAATTTAAAAACTGTGGTATTATATTAAGGCAATATTGCGTTATTGCATTTGCGGACGTGGCGGAATTGGCAGACGCGCTGGTTTCAGGTTCCAGTGAAGCGATTCATGTGGGTTCAAGTCCCGTCGTCCGCACCAACAAAATGAGCACAGCCCTTGCGGTTGTGCTTGTTTTGTTTATAAGGACGCGGATTTGAAGGGGAGCGGGAGTGAATGACAGCCTAAACGGCTGTCAGAGCCGCGGAAGACCGAGCGCGCAGTTCGCGCGAGAATCAAGTCCCGTCGTCCGCACCAACAAAATGAGCACAGCCCTTGCGGTTGTGCTTGTTTTGTTTATAAGGACGCGGATTTGAAGGGGAGCGGGAGTGAATGACAGCCTAGTGGTTGTTTGCCACTCGCGATGGAATTCTCGATATTTGTTCCGCTTGTATATTATCTTTTTCTCGCATCTGCTCGTTAGACAATATACCGCAAGCTGTATGCAGAGCCGCGGAAGACCGAGCGCGCAGTTCGCGCGAGAATCAAGTACCGTCGTCCGCACCAGGGTAAGGGCTAGGTTAATTCCCAGCTCTTACTTTTTTTGTTTTGCCCTTACCCCGAGGGACGTCGGGTAGCATAGCGGCGCGAGAGTGTTAGAAAACAACTGAGTGTTGTTTTCCCTTGAGCGTGACCGAGCCTCAGCGAGCCCAGAGTTCAGCTGCCGCTTCACTCTTCGTGCTAAAAACGATTATCAATCGTTTTCTTAACGCACGACATCGTCCGCACCAACAAAATGAGCACAGCCTTTGTGGCTCCTACCGTAAAACAGTACCATACCAAAATCAAAAAGGACGAGATTTTTCTCGTCCTTTTTGCATACTACCTTGCCCCGCAAGGTATAGTGTGTTATACCATAGTTATCTTGTCGGTGCGGTTGCAAAAATTGATATTGTAAGGCTTGTTGCAGATTGCTTTAACGCACTTATGGCCCTGCCTAATCTTATTGCCCTTATCGCTCTTTCGGAAGTTATCGTAAAGGAAACGAAGAGGCATTTTACAAAAAACAATAATCCCCTCGGCATCTCTTCCGATAAAAATTAAAAATTAAAATGATATAATTCCAAGGGTAAGCCTTTTGTGGCGCAGTATCGAAGAATTATATCATTTTTTTGTTTTTTTAGTAGATTTGCGGCAGAAAAATGGCTATAAATTGTAAACTATACATTACAATTTACAAAAAACAGCTTTCGGATTTTAACATAGATTATCAGCTCAAGTTGCAAGTTGAAAAAAGTATATCAACAGTGAAATAGAGTTTTTTTGTTAGAAAATTAAGATATTTTTCTCTGTTTTTTCACTTTTAGTGCGTTTTTCCATCAAATGTTTAGTTATTCCTTTGTTTGTTGATTGACTGAATTCAACATATCGTTTATAATTGAATTACATCACAAACGATTTTTATCACACAACCACAAAAGGAGTTTATTATGATTGGTGCAAGAATTAAAAAGCTGCGCTTGGAAAGCGGAATGACGCAAAAGCAGCTCGCAGATAAGCTGTTTGTTTCACCTCAGGCGATATCCAGATGGGAAAATGACGAGGTTGAGCCGTCAATCAGTATAATTTCAAAAATGGCTAATATTTTTGACGTAACCTCAGACGAGATTTTAGGTCTTGAGGTTAAAGAGGAACGCACGGAGCAGAAGAAAAAGCCCGTGCTTAAAAAGCCTGTGAGCAGTGTAACACGCCCCGAGCCTCAGCGCCAATTTTTGGCAGTATGCCATCAGTGTAATAAGCCTATATACAATGGAAATGAAATCGTGCGTAAGGACGGCAAGGTTTTCTGCACTAAATGTAATGAAGCTATAATGCGCGTTAAGAAAAATCTTGAAATTGAGAGTGCGCTTAAGAGAAGGAAATGCTCGTTTATTTTCGGTGCGCTCGCATCTGTAGTGGGAATTTTAGTTACCGTTTTCCTGTGGAACAGTGTGCTCCTTACCCCCGGGCTTAAGGTGTTTGCCATAATATACTCGCTCTCGCTATTTACCTTTGTTTCCTGCTGTATATTAAAAAATAACTTTGTCGGCGACGTTTTCCTCGATATAGCATCGTGGAGTATTAAAATGCCGGGGCTTATATTTACCTTTGACCTTGACGGCTGCTTATGGGTTATCGGTATGCAGGCTTTGTTTGCCGTAATTGGATTTATACTTAGCGTTGGAGCTTTCTTCCTAGGTCTTACGGTAGGTTGTGCTCTTTCGATTTTCGTATATCCGTATGCTATTGTTACAAATATCAAAAACCCCGGAAAGGTTGAGTTTTGATTATATCTTTGGGCAAGGCCACACAGACCTTGCCCTTTTTGTTTTTTAGATAACCCCAGCTTGTCTAACCAGAGAGCAGGCAAGGCATTATATATAAAATATTTTGCGCGCACCCCTTGAAATGCGCATACGCGTGTGTTAGAATATAATAGTAAAATTTTGCCGCACGGCTTGCGGCACCCTACGAAAGGAGATTGGTTTATGATATTCGGCAAGCATATAAACAAGTATTACCTAAAGCATTTGCCCGTGCTTGTGCTTGGAATACTCGCGCTTTTGCTCGTTGATTTCTTTCAGCTCAAAATTCCAGAGCTTTACAATCTTGTAATCAGCGGTCTTGAGCACGGCTCGGTCGATATAGGTAACGTTGCTTATCCGTTTGATATGACGTTTCTGATAGAACAAATCTGTTTGCCGATGCTCGGAATCACGGCGGCTCTAATTGCGGGCAGATTTTTATGGAGAATTTGCTTTTTCGGCTCGGCAATAAAGGTAGAAACCGATATGCGCCGCGATATGTTCGACCATTCAAAAAATCTCTCTCACCAGTATTATCAGAAGAACAAGGTCGGCAATATGATGTCGCTTTACACAAACGACCTTGAAACGATAAACGAGTGCTTTGGCGACGGCGTGCTTATGTTCTTTGACGCGCTTTTGCTCGGCACGCTCGCTGTAGGCAAGATGTGGAATATGAGCTGGAAGCTGACACTTTTTTCGCTTATACCCACCGTGCTTTTGTTTGCGGTAGGCACTATCGTAGGCAAGTATATGATGGATAAGTGGGAGGCAAGGCAGGCGGCATTCTCAAGCCTTTCGGATTTCACCCAGGAGAATTTCTCTGGTATTGCTGTAGTAAAGGCGTTCGTAAAGGAGTTCCGTGAGCTTTGGGCGTTCAGAAAGCTTAATAAGGATAACGAAAAAGCGAATATTGAGTTTACAAGAGCCTCGGTGCTCTTACATATAATGGTGACTCTTTTCGTTGAGTCTGTAATCTGCATTATTCTTGGCTACGGCGGATATCTCGTGTATATCGGCAGCTTTGATGCAGGCGACCTTGCCGAGTTTATAGGCTACTTTACCTCTATTGTATGGCCTGTTATGGCAGTTTCGCAGCTTATCGATATGTCCTCGCGCGGCAAGGCGTCCCTAAAGCGTATTTCCGAGCTGCTTGAAGCACCGATAGACGTTTGTGACAGAGAGGGAGTTACCGATATTGACACTATACGCGGTGACATTGAGTTTAAGGGTCTTACCTTCCGCTATCCCGATGCCGATTACGATGCACTTGAAAACGTTTCGTTCAAGATAAACGCGGGCGAAAACGTGGGTATTATAGGTAAAACGGGCGCGGGTAAAACCACTATAGTTGACCTGATTTTAAGGACCTTCAACGTGCCTCAGGGCACTGTGTTTATCGACGGATATGACGTAAACGATATTCCGATACGCACCGTACGCAAGTTCTCGGCATACGTGCCGCAGGATAACTTCCTTTTCAGCGATACGATAGCACGCAATATTGCCTTTGCTGAGGACGAGGTAGTTGAGGAGGACGTTATAAGAGCGGCAAAGCTTGCCGACGTGCACGATAATATCAGCGAGTTTAAAGAGAGCTACTCAACCGTTCTCGGCGAGCGCGGAGTTACGGTTTCGGGCGGTCAGAAGCAGCGTATTTCCATAGCGCGTGCACTGCTGAAGGACGCAAGCATACTGATTCTTGACGACTCTGTAAGTGCCGTTGATACCGCGACAGAAGAGGTGATTATAAGCAATCTTCGTGAAAACCGCCGCGGTAAAACCACGATACTTATAGCACACAGAATTTCCACGGTTGAGAAGATGGATAAGATAATATTCATAGACGACGCCAAGGTTATAGCCGTAGGCACGCATGACGAGCTTGTGGCGACGTGCCCCGCGTATAACACCATGGTCGAGCTGCAAAGACTTGAGGAAGAGAGGAGAGAGTAATGACAGAGCTACAGAAGATATACCCCCTCTTAATTCTCGGCGGCGCTATCGGCCTTGCAAGTATATTCTGCGTGGTTGCCTATGCCTTAATGAAGAACAAGAAAGAGGCTATAGGCTTTGACCGCCACATGAAGGATACGGAAATTATACGCAGGCTTTTGGCGTATGCTAAGCCGCATATCGGTAAATTTGCCATCGTTTGGGTAATAATGCTTGTATCTATTGCTTACGATATCGTATCTCCTCTGATACTCGGTAGGGTTATGGGTATGATAACCGAGCAGTTTGAGATAAGCGAGCTTGTAAGGCTTGTTATTATCTACGCGGTAATACTCATAGTTTCTCTTGTCAGCACCTACGTGCAGTCCTTGATTTTGCAAAAGGTCGGTCAGAAGATTCTCTCAAAAATCCGCGAGGATACGTTTATGCATATCGAGGGCCTCTCGCACGCACAGCTGCACGCTATGCCCGTAGGTAAGCTTGTAACGAGGGTGACAAACGACTCTAACGCAATATCAATGATGTTTACAAACCTGCTTGTAAACCTGCTCAAAAACTGTCTTGTAATCGTCGGCGTTTTCGTGGCTATGCTTTGCCTCAACGTTACCTTGACGCTGATGGTTTTGTGCTTCGTTCCGTTTATCCTTGTGTTTACCGTGATATTCAGAAAGTTTACGCGCAGTGCGTTCAGAAAGGTTAAGGACCGCACGACCGACATCAATACCTATCTTTCCGAAAATCTTTCGGGCATCAAGATTACGCAGATATTCAACAGAGAAGAGCGTAAGCTTAAAGAGTTTGAGGAGAAGAACAATGCCTTGGGTAAGTCAAAGCAGAGAGAAATTCTTACCTTTGCGCTCTTCCGCCCGACGATTTATATGCTTTTTATTTCGTCAAACCTTTGCCTCTTTTACCTTGCGGGCCGCGGATATATTGAAAATATAGATTTCCTCGGTCAGACGATAACGGTGGCAGTGCTTACCTCGTTTTATCAGTTTATATCAAAGTTCTTTAACCCGATACAGAATATAGCGGAGCAGTTTAACCGCCTGCAGAGCGCGTTTGCCTCGGCTGAGAAAATTTTCACAATTCTTGATATGGAGCACGAGGTTGTAGACGAGCCCGATGCTATCGAGCTTGAAGAGGTGCGCGGTGAGATTGAGTTTAAGAACGTATGGTTTGCATATAAAGAGGGCGAGTGGGTGCTGCGCGACGTATCCTTTAAGGTAAACGCGAAGGAAACGGTTGCATTCGTCGGCTCGACGGGCTCGGGTAAAACCACGATTTTGTCACTTATATGCCGCAACTACGATATACAAGAGGGCGAGATACTGATTGACGGCATCAACATACGTAAAATCAAGATTTCGTCGCTGCGCCGCCATTTCGGCCAGATGCTGCAGGACGTATTTCTCTTCTCGGGTACTATCCGCTCAAATATAGTTTTGCGCGACGAGAGCATTACAGACGAAGAGGTTTTGCGTACCTGTGAATACGTAAACGCAAATCACTTTATAGATAAGCTTGAGGGCGGGCTTGACGAGGAGGTGCGTGAGAGGGGCAATAATTTCTCCGCAGGTCAGCGCCAGCTTTTGTCCTTTGCAAGAACGATAGTTCATAAGCCGTCGGTTATGATTCTTGACGAGGCTACCGCCAATATAGATACCGAAACCGAGGTTTTAATTCAGGATTCACTTGAAAAAATGCGTAACATAGGCACGATGCTTGTCGTTGCGCACAGGCTCTCCACCATTCAGCACGCAGATAAAATCATAGTTCTCTCGCACGGAGAGATTATAGAAGAGGGCAACCACTTTGAGCTGCTTGAAAAACGCGGCAGATACTATGACCTTTATATGCTCCAGTTTAAAAAGGAGCAGTTGCGCGGGGCGTAAGGTGATTTTATGAGAATAGATAAGTTTCTTTCGGATATGGGCGTTGCCACGAGAAAGGAAGCAAAGGCCGCGGCAAAGCGGGGCGGCATTGAGGTAGACGGTGTTAAGGTAACCGACCCCTCGCGCCATATTGACCCGGAGGCTGTCAGCGTTTCCTACCTCGGTAAGCCGATAGAGTACAGAAAATACACCTATATAATGCTCAACAAGCCCGAGGGCTACGTCAGCGCAACAGAGGACGAGAGGCTGCCGGTTGTAACCGAGCTTTTACCGCCCGAATTACAAAGGCTATCTCTCTTTCCCGTAGGGCGGCTTGACAGAGATACGGTGGGTCTTATGATTTTAACCAATAACGGCCCGCTCGCCCATTCACTGCTTTCGCCGCGCCGCCACGTAAAAAAGTCGTATGGCTTTTCTCTTGCAGAGCCTATGCGGGGCGGTGCTGAGGAAGAATTCCGTAACGGAGTCGTGCTTGCCGACGGGTATGAGTGTAAGAGTGCAGAGATTGTACTTGACCCCGACCGCACGGGCGGTGTGATTACGCTTACCGAGGGCAAGTACCATCAGATAAAGCGCATGGCGGCGGCGATGGGCAATAAAATCACGCGCCTTGAGCGCATAACCTTCGGCCCGCTGTCGCTCGATAATTCACTCGGCCGCGGCGAATGGAGATTTCTCACTGAAGGTGAAATAGAATTTTTAATGAACGTAAATAACAGTTAAAGTTTCCAAGGAGAAGTTTAATGGACATCTTAAAAACCCTAGCACAAGAATTTAACATCAAGGTAGAGCAGGTAGAGGCAACGGTTGCCCTTATCGACGAGGGCAATACCATACCCTTTATTTCAAGATACCGTAAAGAGGTAACGGGCAGTCTTGACGACGCTACCCTCCGTGATCTCTACGACAGACTTCAGTACCTTCGCAAGCTCGAGGAAAGAAGAGCCGAAATATCCTCTCTCATAGAGGCTCAGGAAAAGCACACCCCCGAGATAACCCTTGCGCTGAATAACGCCACGACGCTCGATGAGCTTGAGGATATCTACAGACCCTTCAAGCCGAAGCGTACCACCAGAGCATCCATTGCGAGAGCAAAGGGTCTCGAGCCTCTCGCAAATTATATACTCGAGCAAAGAGATTCCTACGAGCCCACCATCGAGGCATATGCCGAACAGTTTATCTCCGCCGAGGAGGGTAAGGAGGTTCCCGATGCGGCTGCCGCTCTTCTCGGAGCATCCGACATCATCGCCGAGGATATATCCAATAACGCCGAGATAAGAAAGATGCTGCGTGAATATACCATGGCTTACGGCTCACTTGCCACCAAGGGACTTACCGAACAGACC
>JAZRFH010000002.1:0-72789 GCA_045661245.1 Eubacteriales bacterium
AGCGGCGCGAAGGTATTGAATGACAGCCTAAACGGCTGTCAGACCCTGAGCGTGACCGAGCCGCAGCGAGTAGCGTAGCGGCGCGAAGGTATTGAATGACAGCCTAAACGGCTGTCAGACCCTGAGCGTGACCGAGCCGCAGCGAGACAAATGCAAAATGAAGAGGGAAGAGTGAAGAACAATAAAGGAGAGGATACATAAAATGTAGTGTAGGCATTTTGCCTGCTTAAATGGATAAAGGAGAATTTGTGTGATTATCCATACTTACGAAAAGGGAGAGAGGGGGCGCGCGTGCGAGGAATATATCAAGAGTTCGACGCTTGGAGCATACGAGGTGTTTATCCTGCCAATCCCTACAACGCGCGACGGTATTCTTATCAAGGATAGCGATACGCCGCTTGAGTATATAACAGAAAGAGCAAAGGCGGGTGTATACGTTATATGCTATGGCTTGCCTCGCGCTGTAAAGGAAAAAATGACTCTGAGAGGAGCGCGTGTGTATGACGCGGGAGAGGACGAGGAGTTTTTATCGGGTAACGCGGAGCTTACAGCACTTGCGACTCTCGGTATTTTATTAAACACCGAAAACAGGTCCCCGCGTGAGCTATCCTTCGGAATCGTAGGATACGGCAGAATAGGCAAGAGGCTTGCCCGGCTTTTATTATTCTTGGGGGCGCGGGTGCGCGTCTACACCTCTCGCGACAATACTCGACTTGAGCTATGCGAATACGGTGTTGCCTCGAGCATGAGCGCAAGAGATGCTGATATATCGGATATTGATATTCTTATCAATACAGCACCTGCGGTTATTTTTGACACGGATAGTGACGAGCTTTCGAGGCTTAGGGTAATAGATTTGGCTTCGGGCAACAATTTCCCGTCGCTTAAAACTGTTGAGAGCTATCCATCAATACCCGCAAAAATGTTTCCGCGCACAGCAGGTACTTTGCTTGGTGAATGTGCCGTACGCTATTTCGGTAATAAAAAGTAAAACGGAAAAGCATCGAAAGATGCTTTTCCTGACATAAAGAGAGGTAAAACTATGAAAATCGGTTATTGCTTTACTGGCTCGTTTTGCACGCTTGCAAGCTCTTACGCAAGCTTAGAGGGGCTTGTAAAAGAGGGGTATGAGGTTGTGCCTATTATGAGCGAAAACGTGTATTATACAGATACGAGGTTTGCTCTGGCAGAGGAATTTTCACGCAAGGTAGAGACGCTTGTCGGCAGGGCTGTAATACATACGGTGGTTGATGCTGAGCCGCTCGGACCTAAGGAGCCGCTTGATGCTCTCGTTGTAGCTCCTTGTACGGGCAATACGCTTGCAAAGAGTGCCCTCGGTATTACCGATACTGCCGCTACGATGGCGATAAAGGCGCATCTGCGCTGTGACAGGCCCACAGTTATCGCCTTGGCCACAAATGACGCGCTTTCAGCCAATCTTGGTAACATTTGTACTATGCTAAAGCGAAAGTCGGTTTATTTTGTACCTATGAAGCAGGATGCACCGAGGCTCAAGCCTCATTCCCTGGTTGCTGATTTTGGATTGATTTCAGATGCTCTTAAGGCGGCGTTTGATGGTAAGGATTTGCGACCGTTATTTTTGGATTGACTTTTGCCCACTCTCGTGCTAAAATGAAATAAAAAGCAAACGGGAGAATAAAATGAGGGCATACGAAAGATTTTTAAAATATGCGGCATACCCCACAATGTCAGACGAAACCACAGGCACAACTCCGTCGACGGAAAAGCAGCTTGTTCTTGCACGTGAGCTATGCTCAGAGCTTAAATTGCTTGGTCTTAATGCTGAGGTGGATAAATGGGGATACGTGTATGCCCACCTGCCGTCAAATACAGATGGTAAATACCAAAAAATCGGCTTTATAGCGCATATGGACACCTCGAGCGAGGCCTCTGACGAAAACATAAAAACAAGGATAGTTGAATATGCGGGCGGTGATATTCTTCTAAACGAGGAGCGCGGCATCGTAATGAGGCGCGACACTTATCCCTACCTTGATAATTACGTGGGTGAGCATCTTATAGTTTCGGACGGTACGACACTTATAGGTGCTGACGACAAGGCAGGTATTGCCGAGATTATGACTATGCTGGAAAAGCTGATTTCTGAGAATCTGCCCCACGGTGACATTTCGATTGCCTTTACGCCCGACGAGGAGATAGGAGAGGGGGCAGACCACTTTGACGTTGCACGCTTTGCCGCAGACTATGCGTATACCGTTGACGGGGGTCCTGTCGGCGAGCTTGAATACGAGAACTTTAACGCCGCGTCCTGCAAGGTAACTGTGCACGGAGTATCAATACACCCCGGCTCTGCAAAGGGAATGATGAAAAACGCCGCACGCATAGCAAGCGAGTTTGACGGCCTTTTGCCGAAAGACGAAATTCCCGAGAGGACCTCGGGCTACGAGGGCTTTCACCACCTGTTATCAATCTCCGGAGAATGTGAAAACGCAAGGCTCGTTTACATTATACGCGACCACTCAAGAGAGAAATTTGAAGAGAAAAAGCAGGTCTTTGTTGAGTGCGCGGCAAGGATAAACGAGATATACGGTGCGGGCACGCTTGAGATGGAGCTTACCGACAGCTATTACAATATGCGCGAGAAGATAGAGGAGCATATTTATATAGTGGATAGAGCACGAAGCGCTATGCTGGAGCTTGGTATTGAACCCATTATAGTACCCATCAGGGGCGGTACTGACGGCTCAAGACTTTCCTTTATGGGTCTGCCTTGCCCGAATCTTTGCACGGGCGGTAACAATTTCCACTCAAGGTTTGAATTCATATCCTGCGAGGCTATGGATAAGGTCACGGATATACTTGTAAAAATCGCAACCAATATTGTAAAGTAATATTTACAAAAAATAAAGTGAGGCCAAGATAAACGAGGTCTCACTTTTTGTTTATATATCAAGAAGCTTAAGGTCAGCCAATCCCTCGAGCAGCTTCTCCGGTGCTGTGATGCATACAGCTGAGGATTCAAGCGCTCTTTCAATAATATCACAGAGTATCATAAGTTCCTCTTTATCGGTCGCGAGCATTTCTTCTCTTACACGCTCCCTGTAGTCGCTGTCCAGGCCGTTAAGGAAGAGCACTGTAGCTGCAAGCGACGAGAAACGCGGGGTAGAAACAGTGTCGGTCGCTCCTATTGTACTGATAACGTATTTTGACAAATCAAGAGTTGGAATAATTTCACGAACGTCGGATACCAGCGATTTAAAATACTCGTAGGATTTTACGGGCGAGGGGTCGCGGTAGGAATATGCGGTTATAATACCTGAGTTGCCTTTAACGGTAAAGCCGGTATCATACGCGCCGCCCTGTACTCTGATTTTGCCCCATAAGAGCTCGTATGATATAATTGCGCCAAGCACCGAAAGAGAGCCGCGGTATTTTTCGAGGCCTGCCGTCTTAAAGCTTGCGCTTAATGCCGAGTAGCCTACGGTGCTTTGCACGGCGATACCCTCGTTTTGTATCTTTGGTCTTGTAATATTCATATCCTGAGCTGATGTGCCACCCGCTTTGATAAGCGATACAAGTCGGCTTGCATATTTTTTTGCGCCCTTAGCCGTAACGGCAAGAGTAAGTCTTGCGCGCCTCAGGTACTTTTCCCTGATTTCTGTAAACTTTGGTATAAGCTTTTTTGAGGCGGCATCTGTATCTGTCACCAAATCCTTGAGATATTTGTGATAGCCGTAGCCGAATACTAGGTCGTTAAGATATGAAAGGTCGTCGAGTGACACTGCCGAGCGAGTAAGAGCGATAGATAATCCGTCTGCGGTAATCCCCTCGTGTGAGGACGTATAAAGCTGTGTGAGCTTTTGCTTGATTTTTGCGTGCGCGTCATATACCGTGCGATAGATATATTCGTCCAAAAGCTCGCACATCTTTTCAAACGAGCTGACAAGTGCAGAGCTTCTTACGGTAAGATAAAGCCTTGTCTTATCATTGTTTTTCTCGGCGGACAGGGATACCGAAAGGTCGCCGAGGGTGTGCTTCAGCTTAGCGCGGAATTTATCCGCGGCAGAATATTCGGTATCAAGCTCGGGCATTACAGAGGCAAAGACGCGCATAGCATGCATAGTATCTTCGTCGGCATCGGAAACGTCAAAGTACATATCTGTGTAAAGAATTCCCGACGTTTCCATATCGTGTGCTATAACAGTGGCACCGTCAAGGGCAAATACCTCTGTGGGGGCTGTGGGCTCAGCCTTTCCAATATCCGCAATTTCAAGCGCGGGAATCGTTGCAAGTGCCTCGGGGCTGTCTTGCGCTGCTTGCCAAGCCTCGTATTCAGAAAGCTCACGGTCAAGCACTGCTTTTTGCTCCGCCGTCATTTCCTCTCTCAGCTTATCAAGTGACGCTCTTAGCTTGAGATCGGCTTTTTCCGATAAGTTCGAGTCCGGCTTTAACAGAACACTTACACGCTTGTTATCAAGCACAGCATTAAAAAGCTTGTTAAAATAGTCGGTATCTAGCAGGAGTTTAAGCTCGTCAAAGGATTTATCGTAGGCAAAGGCGCACTCAGCGCTCTCACCGTAAAGTGCGTATTCCATAGCTGAGAGCATATATACCATTCCGCGCGGAAATGAGCCAAAATCAGCTTCGCGGGTTTTGAATTCTATGAGGTTAATAGAGCCTTCGAGCCTTTCTCTGTCTATTCCGTCAGTGGCTATTTGCCGTGCCGTTTTATCAAAGAGGGATAAAAGCTCCTTTTCCTTGCCGTCCTTTACTCCGAGAAACTGTACTGTAAGCGTGCTTTCAAGGCTTGATGCGTTATAGTAGATATACATATTCTCACAAAGGCCCGATTCAAGTATCTTGCTTTTTAAGGGTGATGAGTTGGTATCTGCTATAGAGTCAACGATTGCACTCATTGCAATATGCTCTTTGTAGTCAGAGTGAGAAAAGGCAGGGTAGGCTATTCCGAGCCTTGATTTATTTTCACTATTCTCGTTCTTTGATATCGGGTAATACTCGGTCACGGGCTCGGTATTTATTCTGCCCATATCAATATTGAACGACAAGCCGCTCCTATCATAGTCCTTAAGGTATGAATTAAGCAGAGCAAGAGTTTTATCAATATCAACCGAGCCGTCAAGGATAATAACCGAGTTATCGGGGTGGTAAAAGCGCTTGTGCGCTTCGAGAAATCTTTCGTATGTCAGGTTAGGTATAGCATCAGGATAACCGCCCGAGTCGTATGAGTAGGTGCCGCCCGTGTAAAGATTTTTGGATAGATAGTGCTCCATAAGCTCATCGGGCGATGCGTAGGCACCCTTCATTTCATTATAAACTATGCCGCCGATGTCAAGACTGCCGTCCTCGGTATATTCAAGGTGGTGCCCCTCGGACATAAATATGCTTTTATTCTTAAGCACAAGCGGGTGAAGCACAGCGTCCATATAGACGTTAACGAGGTCTAAAAATGCCTTGTTGTTTTTGCTTGATACGGGGTAAATAGTTTTATCGGGGTAGGTAAAGGCATTAAGATAGGTGTAAAGCGAGCTTGAAAGCAGAGCTGTCATAGGGTCCTTAACAGGAAAATGCTCCGAGCCTGCAAGCACGGTGTGCTCAAGGATATGAAATACGCCGCTGTCGTCGGTCGGTGTGGTTTTAAAGCCTATAGCAAAGGTTTTGTTTTCGTCCTCTCTATCAATAAATATAAGCTTAGCACCGCTTCTTTTGTGGGTCATTTTAATAATATTCGCGGCTATTTCTTCGACACGGGTGGAGCTATCTATAATGAAACCGTGTAAAAATCCTTTATCCATTTTATTTTAATTCCTCGAATTTGTATTTCAAATATTTTTCACCAAGCTCACGACAGAGCCTTTTGTATTTATCCGGGTCCTTTATGTAAGAAAGACCGTGGTCGGCACCGGGGAAGGTATCGTAAAGCATTATACCCGTATGCGCGGCAAAAATTTCGTCGGACATATATTTGGGTACAAAGCTATCAGCCTCACCGTGTATCAGCTGTATTGGTATTTTTGAGTTCCTTGCCGCCTCGGTAACAGAGGTCTTTTCGGGGTCAAAACGCGCAAAAATTATAGCTCCCAGTCTTATAAACGGCCAGACGAGAGATGGCAGCAGGTGCATTTTTCTGACGGTCAGGCAAATCTCGTCCTTAGCACTTGAATAAGGGCAGTCTGCAATAGCACATTTTACGGTTTTCGGCAGGTCAAGCGCGGAGGCGAGTATTACGGTAGCTGCACCCATAGAAATGCCCGTAAGCATAATTTCCGTATTCTCGCCAAAGCGCTCGGTAATGTATTCGCACCACAAAACGAGGTCGTGCTTTTCCTTCTCTCCAAAGGTAATTGAGCGCCCTTCACTTCTGCCGTGAGAGCGGTGATATACAAGCAAAAGATTGTGTCCTGCCTCAAAGCTGGTGCTTACACCGCCCGCAAAATCGTGTATCGGTGAGCTTCTGTAGCCGTGAAAAAGTATGTCTATAGGTGCACCGTCGTGGCGGTGATAATATCTTCCTACAAGCTTAAGTCCGTCGTGTGATTTTATGGTTATCTCTTCAAACGGCACTTTTCTTAATTCGTCGCCCATTCGCAAAATCTCGTCATAGCAGTCAAGTTTGATACCGAGGTCACGCTCGAGGTGTATCGGGCGGCGCCTGCGCTTAAAGGTTATAACATAGGTGATATAGGCAAAGGAGAGTAAAGAGGCAAGCACAAAAAGCACTGAAGAAACAGTAATAATAAGAGCGGTGTACTCAAAGTGCATATTATTTTTCCTTTTCCTTGTGTGAAATTTTGATAGTGCCTAAAAGAATGATAATAGCTTGCAGTGGAAAGCCTATAATAAAGATAGACCAGATGTTATCACTGTTTCTTATTAAAAGCTCGATGTAAATACTAAGGAGGATAAGCCATACAAAAAACGAGGAGCTGATAATTCTAAATATCTTGCTGTTAAAAAATACGTAGTTTGCAACAAAAAGAACGAGGGCCGTAGCAGGCATTGCCCATATAAAGAGTTGCCAGGGCTCTTTTTGCCACTGTACCGCGTAAAGGACGGTTACTAAAAGCCAAACCGTCGAAACGGCAATAAGAGTTGTGATTATCTTACTTCCTATATTTTCTCTTTTAATATTCGGATTTTTAGCGGGGTTCTTTGGCTGCTCCTTTTGTAAAAGGTACTCGAACTTAACACCGTAAATGTCACAAACGCGGCAAAGAGTTTCAATATCCGGCAGCGTTTCGGCATGCTCCCAGCGCGATATCGCCTTATCGGTATAATTCAGCTTTTCAGCAAGTGCTTGTTGGGTCATTTTATGACTTTTTCTCAGCTCAACAAGGTTTTTTGCGATAATTTCCTTGATGTTTTCCATTCTCGTGGATTTCCTTTCTTGCGTTTTTATGACGGATTTTCTATAATGTAAATAAAAGTTTACTAAATTACGATACTACCGACTTAATTATACTATAAATGGAGGTTGTTGTCAATTGGAAATCGAAATTCTCAGTCTTGTGGAGTGATGTTGAACTGACAATTCAATTTTAAATAGAATTCCACAATTAAAAGACAAGCTAATTTTTAAAAACACTTGAAAATGATTTTTGCGTCTGATATAATTACAAAGGTACCGAAATATGTATAAGAATTTGTATTTTTATATTATTTTATGTGATTTGGTGCATTTTAATGTCGACTAACCATTTTGTTCGGTGATAAATATGAAAAAAGAAAAATATCCTAAAGGGGTAAGATATTACGATAGCTTTGATAACGATTTTGAATCTGCGGCTAAAGCACCTGAGGATTTTAAAGAGAAATACGTATACTTAAAAAAGAAACCGCTATTTGGTTTTATTTCGTTTGTACTCCATAACCTAATAGGGCCGCCTCTAGCTTTCTTCTATTCACGTGTTATGCTACGCGAGAAGGTTATAGGTAAGAAAAAGCTGAAGATAAAGGGCGGTATGATAATTTACGCCAATCACACAGAGCCTGTGGGTGATGCCATTTGCCCGCATACTTACGTTTTTCCGAGAATGGCTTACACGGTTGTATCGCCCGATAATTTCGCTCTTCCGGGGCTAGGTAAGATAATCGGATATCTCGGTGCTGTGCCTACGCCTTGCGATATTAAGATGGCAAAAAGCTTTTCCGAATGCTTGAAAACAAGGCTTGACTCCGGAAGTGCTGTCGTGGTTTTTCCCGAGGCGCATGTATGGCAGTACTATACGGGTATAAGACCTATGGATAAGGGGGCGTTTGCCTTTCCCGACAAGTTCTCAGTGCCTGCGTTTGCGGTAACGAGAGTATACAAAAGGTCGTGCCTTTTCGGCTTCAGACGTTTTATATACGTTGACGGCCCGTTTTATGCAGATAAATCACTTTCGCGAGCTATGTCGTGTGAGACGCTTATGGACGAGGTGAGGTCGGCAATGCTAGAGCGTGCGGCCGAGTCTGACGTAGAAATTATAAAGTACATAAGAAAGGATTGATTATGTCAAGAAGAATCCCGATATTTTTTGCAGCAGACGATAATTATTTGCCTTATCTTGCGGTAACCGTTCGGTCGATATCAGACCACGGCACTGACGGGAATATTTACGATATTAAAATTCTTACAAACGGCTTTTCCGAGGAGAATCTTGAAAAGCTCAAATCAATGTCGCTTGAGCGTGTTGAGATAGAGGTTATTGATATAACGAAGGCGGTTGACGGCCATAGAAATCACCTGAGAGCAAGATTGCGCGACTATTACTCTGAGTCGATATTCTACCGCGTGTTTATAGGCTCGCTGTTTCCCTTGCTTGACCGTGCGATTTACATTGACTGCGACATCGTGCTTGTTGACGATATAGCAAAGCTTTACGACACCGATATAGGGGACTGTATTCTCGGTGCTGTCGCAGACGAGAGTATACCCGGCGTGCCTGAGTTCTGCACGTACGTTGATAAATGGGTCGGCGTGCCTGCGGATAAGTATATAAATTCAGGCGTTCTGCTTATGAACCTTACCGAGTTCCGCCGTGCAGGAATTGAAAAGAAAATTACACAGTATGCGTCAAAGTATAATTTTGATACCGTAGCGCCCGACCAGGATTACCTTAATTTTCTTTGCCGCGGCCGTATTCACTATCTTGATTACACATGGAACAAGCAGCCTAAGCGCGAGCTGGTGACCCCCGTATCAGAGTTGCACCTGATACATTACAATATGTTCAACAAGCCCTGGCATTACGAGGGCGTGCTGTACGAGGAGGAGTTCTGGCGCGTTGCTGACAAAACACCGTTTGCCGACTTCTTACACTCCGCACTCAGAGAATACAGTGACGAGCAGAGAGCCAAGGACGAGGCAGGCGCTGTAATGCTTGTATCAAACGCTGCGCGACTGACAAACGAGCCCGGCGGCTTTGCCGAAACACTCGGTGCTTTGTTAACTTAAATAAGTGGAGAAGATTATGACGTCAAGCTATCCCGAGATGGATGGGGGAAGGCTACAGGTTATAGAAAATATCCGTTTGGCAGTTGAAAGAGGCGACAGCTTTGCTAAGGTAGAGCTTGGCGACCCGAAAATAACCGAGGACGATATTAGGCGGGTTATATACCCGTTCGATAACCTGAGAAAAAAGCCTATAAATAAAATCAAGGCGTATATTGCGCGCAAGATTGCAGAGCGGGAAACGAAAAAGATAAATGTAAACACCGATATTATCGGCCTTGAAAACGCCCTCGGTATAAACGGCGGCGCGATTATCACCTGCAATCACTTTAATATTGTAGACAATACTATACCGAGAATTTTGGCGCAAAAGTGCGGCAGGGGCGCAAAATTTGATATTCTCATTCAAGAGAATAACGTTTTTATGGACGGTTTTTTCGGTTTTTTAATGAAAAACTGCAATACCTTGCCTATTTCTTCAAGCGTGCAGTACTCACTCAAAAACTTGAGGCCCGCGCTTGAAACGCTTCTCTCAAGAGGTGATTTCGTGTTAATATACCCTGAGCAGGAGATGTGGTTTAACTATAAAAAGCCGCGTACTCTTCGCGAGGGTGCGTATCACTTTGCCTTTGATATGGGTGTGCCGATTATTCCGTGCTTCGTAGAGATGCGGGAGATTGACGGCTTTGACGCTCAGGGCTTTAGAAATATCAAGCATATTTTGCACGTAATGCTGCCTATTTACCCCGACAAGCAGCTTAGCGCAAGAGAGGGCAGGGCAAAAATGCGCGAAATCGACACCGCTTATAAAAAAGAGTGCTACGAGCGCGTGTACGGAATCAAGCTTGACCCGGAATTTATTCCCGAGAGAGATATTGCGGGATACCACAAATAAAATCTTCATTATAATAGAAAGCGAGGTAGGGCTAACTTACCTCGTTTTTTAAAGACAAAAATTAGAATAATTCTAAAAAAATTTAAAAACCTATTGACAATATGATTTATTTCGTGTATAATAAATTTAGAATGATTCTAAATCATTCAATAAAACGAAGGAGTTAACAGTGACAAGGCAGAGAGAGGCGATACTTGAGGTAATTCGCTCCGATTGTGCCCATCACACCGCAGAGGAGATTTTTCTCCTGGCAAAAGAGAGGCTGCCCGGAATTTCAAGGGCGACTGTCTACAACAATCTTAAGACACTTGAGAACATGAGGCTTATTCGGCGTATAACGGGCGACGGTTTATGTGACAGATACGACAGCTCATATATTCCGCACGGTCATTTGCTTTGCGAGAGGTGTGGCAAAGTCTGGGACTTTACAATCGACGGATTTGATGCTATAATAAATGATGCAATAAAATGTGACTTTTCTTCGTATGAATTAAAGGTCAGGCGAATATGCAACGACTGTGCAAAAAAAGAGTCGGCATCTGTATAATTTAAATCACAAGAATATAATAATAAAACATATTACCAAAGGAGTTTACAAAATGAATCTTAAGGGCACCAAAACAGAACAGAATCTTATGACAGCTTTTGCGGGCGAGTCGCAGGCAAGAAACAAGTACACCTATTTTGCATCGGTAGCAAAGAAAGAGGGCTATGAGCAGATAGCCGCTATATTCCAGGAAACCGCAGACAACGAGAAGGAGCACGCAAAGCTTTGGTTCAAGGCTCTCGGCGGTCTTGGTGATACTGCAGCTAACCTTCTTGCAGCAGCAGAGGGCGAGAACTATGAGTGGACTGATATGTATGATACCTTTGCTAAGGAAGCAGAGGAAGAGGGCTTTAAAGCTCTTGCATTCCAGTTCAGAGCAGTAGCGGCAGTTGAGAAGGCTCACGAGGAGAGATACAGAAAGCTCCTTTCTAACGTTGAGCTTCAGCAGGTATTTGAGAAGGCTGAAATGACTATGTGGGAGTGCCGTAACTGCGGTCACCTCGTAATGGGCACCAAGGCTCCCGGCGTTTGCCCTGTTTGCGCACATCCTCAGGCTTATTTTGAAGTAAGAAAAGAAAACTATTGATTAAAGTTAAATAAATCTATTGAATAGAAATCAAAAATAGTTTATAATACCCATTGGGGCTGAGTCGTTTTGGCTCAGCCCTGTTTTGATGTCGGAGGGGATTATGAGAATTCTTATAGTTGATGATGAGGCTGAAATCAGGCGTGTGCTTGAGCTTGTGCTTAAAAATTCAGGATATGAAACCGTTTCGGTTGGTGACGGCTCCTCTGCGGTTGAGGTGATGAAGGAATCGCCTGATTTTGACCTTTGTATTATGGATATAATGATGCCGAATATGTCGGGAGTTGAGGCTACGCGCGCAATAAGAAAATTCTCCTCTGTGCCGATACTCTTTCTTACCGCAAAATCCTTGCCGCAGGATAAGGTTGAGGCATACAGCTCGGGCGGCGACGATTATATTGTCAAGCCCTTTCCGATGGCAGACCTTTGCCTTAAGGTTGAGGCTATGACGCGTAGGTATAATCTCTATTCGGTAAAGGAAATACAGTCGAGCGAGGCTGTACGCTTGCCCTCGGGTATATCGGTTAATTTTGACGAGCGCGAGGTAATGAAAAACGGCCAGAGAATTGAAATGCGCGATAAGGAGATGGACGTGCTTTTGTACCTTGTGAAAAACAGGGGCAGATGCGTAAGCTCGGACGAGCTGTATGAAAACGTTTGGGGCGAGATGCCACTGCCGTCGTCGGGCAATAATATAACGGTACACATATTGAATTTGCGCCGAAAGCTTGAAGAAAACTTTGCATCACCAAGACTTATAAGAACTGTGTGGGGAAAGGGTTATCAGATTGATTGATTATTTAAAGAAATTTATCTTTGCACGCTTTCGCTCGCTTAAGCTCTCTATGTTTTATACATTGTTTTTAGGACTTGCCGTTGGCGTAGCTATGTATTTTGCTATCAACGGTATCTGCGAAAGCTACATAAATAATAAATATCTGTCAGAAGAGTCTAGACAGTCAAGAGAGGAAAGGTATCTTGAGGATTTACAGTCCTACGTTGACGAGTACGCACTTAAGAGCACGGATATAGATGCACTTTCCGGCTGGGTGCGTGATAAGGGGCATCTTTACGTTATGATTTACAAGGATAACGAGCTTGTGCTCGACTCGGGCAGCGCAGAAAAGGAGCCCTCGGACTCCGAATCGGGCGAGAATGAGGGTGAGCTACCCGAGGAAAAAGACGACACGGGTATTACCGTTACCTTTCCCACCAAAGAAGCCCTTATTGAATATGCAAAGTCAAAAGGCACGTATCCGATAGAGATGCAGGACGGTGTACCCCTTCTTGTTGCAATGGTTGATTATACTCAATACTTTTACTATGACATTGCAAATATTGCAAGTCTTTTTTTGGCGGCAATAGCATTGATGCTTGTTTTAATGATGTATTCAAGCAGAATTACAAGCAGAATTACAAAGCTGGCAAAGCAGGTACGCATCTGTGCATTGGGTGAGATGGACAGAAAAATAAAAAGTGACCTGAAAAACGGACGTGACGAAATCACTGACCTCGCTGATAACGTTGAAAATATGAGATGCTCAATGCTTGAAAATATCGCAAAGGAAAGAGAGGCGATAAACTCGAATACAGAGCTTATAACCTCGGTGTCGCACGATATAAGAACGCCGCTTACGGTCCTGCTCGGATATATCGACATAATGAAGGGACATACGGCCGATGCCGCTATGCAGGAGTATTTAGATGCGTCAGAAAGATGTGCGCTCAGGCTGAAAACTATGTCCGACGATATGTTCAACTACTTCCTCGTCTTCGGTGCGGATGTTGGAGAATGTAATTTTGAAGATTACGATGCAGCAACACTGTTTGAGCAAATACTCTCCGAGAAGATACTTCTATTGCGTGAGCAAGGGTACACTGTTGATATACCAATGCTCGATAAGCTACACAGCAAGCTTGACGGAATAACTGTAAGCACAGATGCGCCAAAGCTTATGCGTATTGCTGAAAACGTATTTTCAAATATTACAAAATACGCTGATAAATCACACCCCGTGTCAATTAAAAGCAAACTAAAGGGAAATGAAATAACAGTAGATATTGTAAATAAAACTTTACATAAATCGAATAAGATTGAAAGCAATGGCATAGGTATACGCACCTGCACTAAGCTTGCAGAGCTGCTTAATATTGATTTTGCACACAAGAGAGATGGAGATTTGTTTCGTGTGACTCTTGTATTTAAGGTGAAGGGGCGTAAATAAATGTCTGATTTATCATTTGCCGTCTTAACGGACGAGCTGAGAAATGAACTTGTTTTTAAAGGTGATGTATATTCTGACGACCTAGCAATGATGCTGGATAGCTTTCTTGAGCTTTCCCGAGAGGGCATTGAAGCCGCGGTAGCAATTAAATGCGGTTGCCTTTTGGTAAGAATTTTTGCGGACGGAGAATATAGCTTTGTTTCTCCGATAGAGCTTGAAGACGGAGCTTCAGTTGCTGATGCGCTTATACTTGTTCGTGACTATGCTATGCGCCAGATGCTGCCTCTTATATTTACCGACGTTCCGCGCGCTGATATTGAGTATTATCAAAACTTTTTTAAAATGCCGGAGGCACGCGTATATCCTGATGAGGACGATACGTTTTTCGTCAGTGTTTTTAGCGAGTGCGACGGCGTTGATAAGCCACCTAGCTTATATACTGAAAGACTTATTCTGGGTGAGATTTCAGAAGAGCATGTGCCGTCTTATGCAAGACTTTGCAGGGATAAAGACGTCAACAGATACTGGGGATATGACGTGTCGGCAGATAATAAAGAGGATACCGACGAATTTTTTCTTGAGGTCGCGAGCCGCGAGCTTGACATTTCACAGGCTATAACGCTTGGAATATTTTTTGATGGGGCACTGATTGGCGAGGCTGTTATATATGCCTTTGATTTTACAGGCGGCGCATCATTTGGTATTCGTCTTTTGCCCGAATATCACGGCAAGGGCTTTGGCACTGAAGCACTCGGTGCAGTTATCTCCTATTCGCGTGATATTGGGCTTGATTATCTATGTGCCGACGTTATGCCGGAAAATACGAAATCTATTAAAATGATGGACAAATATTTCGACACGGGTCGGGAAAAGTGCGGAAAAATGCATTTTAAACTAAAGCTTAACTAAGTATATTTAAACAAATCAAAAAAAAGGGGGGGAGTGGCTTGAAAAATATAGTAGTAGGCATACTTGCGCACGTTGATGCGGGTAAAACTACGCTTTCCGAGGCGCTCCTTTATACCTCGGGGGCTATTGAAAGACTCGGCAGGGTCGATAAGCGAGATGCCTTTCTTGATACACATTCACTTGAGCGCGAGCGCGGAATAACCATATTCTCAAAGCAGGCGATAATTGATACTCAAAGCTCACACGTAACACTTGTTGATACTCCCGGACACGTTGACTTCTCCTGCGAAACCGAGCGCGCTCTCTCTATACAGGATTATGCAATACTTGTGATAAGTGCAGAGGACGGTGTGCGCTCGCATACGAAAACACTGTGGCAGATGCTAAGGGCAAGAAAAATACCGACCTTTATTTTCGTAAACAAGTGCGATATATCGGATAGGAGCCGTGACGAGCTAATGGCTGAAATAAAGACTACTCTAACCTCGTTTGCGGTTGATTTCTCAGCCCCAGGTACGGATAGCTTTTTTGAAAACGTTGCATCCTGTGACGAGAGGTTAATGCAGGAATTTTTCGACACGGGTGCGGTAAATAATGCTGATATTGCTGTGTCAGTCGCATCCTCGCGCCTCTTTCCGTGTTACTTTGGTTCGGCATTAAAGCTTACGGGAGTCCGTGAGCTGCTCTTGGGTATTGACAGATATACAATACAAAAAGAATACTCCAGCACTATATTTGGTGCGCGGGTATTTAAAATCACCCGTGATAAGCTTGGGCGCAGGCTCTGCTTTGCAAAAATAACGGGCGGCACCCTTGCACCCAAGGACGGTATAACAGTAAGGCTCGCGGGCGGTGAGGAGATTATCGAGAAAATAGAGGAGTTAAGGGTTTTCTCCGGTGAAAAATCAAAGCCTCAAAAGTTAGCCGTGCCGGGCACGGTTGTGGCACTTATAGGCCCTCAAAGCATAAGTGCGGGTATGGGGCTTGGATTTGAGGCAAGTGACGAGCCCGTACTCAGCCCCGTTCTTGATTACAGAATTATTTTGCCCGAGGGAGTAAGTGCGCACGAGATGTATGCGCGCCTTTTGGTGATTGCAGAAGAGGACCCTGCTTTAAATCTCAAGTTTGACCCAAGGCTTAGCGAGATACGCGTGAGCCTTATGGGAGAAATTCAGCTTGAGGTGTTAAAAAGGCTTGTTTTAGAACGCACGGGTGTAGAAATCGAGTTTGACGAGGGCTCTATTCTATATCGCGAAACCATAGATAAAACGGTATTCGGTGCAGGGCATTTTGAGCCGCTGCGCCATTACGCAGAGGTGCATTTACGTCTTGACCCGCTACCCGAGGGGTCGGGTGTTGTTGCTTCGTCTGAGCTTTCACGCGAGGTTCTATCGCTTAACTTCCAGCGTCTTGTTATGACACATATTGAAGAGCGCACACACAGAGGCATATTGCTTGGCGCACCTCTCACAGACGTTGAGATAACTCTCGTTGGCGGTAAAGCGCATCTTAAGCACACCGAGGGCGGGGATTTCAGACAGGCTACCTACAGAGCCGTAAGGCAGGCCTTGCGTAAGGGCGGTAGCGTGATACTTGAGCCGACCTTTAATTTTAAAATTGAGCTGCCCGGTGAAAACCTCGGCCGTGCGCTTACCGATATTGCAAATATGCACGGCACCGTTGACTTTACGGATACAGTGGGCGGCATCGCAGTGCTTGAGGGCAATTGCCCGGTATATACTATGCGCTCATATCCCGCCGTGCTTCGTGCCTATACACGCGGCTACGGTAAAATTGCCTTGACGGTCGGAAAATACGTGCCGGCTCACAATTCTGACGAGCTGGTGGCAAAATTCGGTTATGACCCCGATACTGACGAGCGCAATCCTTCGGGCTCTGTTTTTTGCCGTGCAGGTGCGGGCTATACTGTTCCTTGGTATGAAGCAGATGCGCTTATGCACACCGGGCCCCAGGGGCAAGATAAGGAAGAGGTCAGCGAAGACGTACGCATTCCAAAGCGCGCCGCGGCAAAGGTGTATGGCGGCACTGCCGAAGAGGATAAGGAGCTTATGCGCATCTTCGAGGCAACCTACGGCAAGATAAAGCCGCGCAAAGTTACAGAAAAGTTTGAGAACAAGGCAAAAACCGAGCCGAAACGACGCCCCGTGTCAAAAAAACAACATCAAAACGAGTATTTGGTGCTTGATGGTTATAACGTTATCTTCGGCTGGGAAGAGCTGAAAAAGCTGGCTTTATCGGATTTTTCTCTTGCCAGAGACGCCCTTGTGCGTATTGCCTGTAATTATGCCGCGATACGCCGCGTGTCCGTTATTGTAGTTTTTGACGCGTATAAGCGTGCGGGCGGTGAGGGTAGTGTCGAGCACCTCGGCCCTGTGACGGTTGTTTACACAAAGGAAAAGCAAACCGCGGACAGCTATATTGAGCGCACAACTTACGAGCTGGCAGACGATAATTTCGTACGCGTCGTAACGGGCGACCTTGACGAGCAGTTTATAATTCTCGGCAACGGGGCGTATCGCGTCAGCATCGACGAGTTCAGGCTTGAATGCGAGAGTGTAACGGGCGAGATATCCGAGCTTGCCGAAAAATACGGAAAAAACAGAAAATAAAAGCCCCGAGGGATACCGAAGCTCAGCGCCAAGGTTTCTCGGGGATTTGTTTTTACGGCTATGTGCCGTTTTCAAGTGAATCATGAGTGTACCCTTTGTACGGGATATTTTATGGATTTTTTAATTTGACAAATAAAAGGCCGCAATCACCCCATAATGAAGCTTTTGCGGCTCTTTATTAAAGCGATTCTATCGCGTATATAATCTCAGGCAGCTTTTCAAGCTCGTGTGACATGACGTCTGGTGTAAGACCCGGCTTGCTGTAGGCGTGTACGTTTGCCTCAATGCCTACGTTGCCATCTTTACCGCTTCTGGGGCTTGTCACCTGCATATCGGTGACGGGATAATTTTCCGAAAGATAATCAAGCACGCACCGAACCGATTCGCAGGAGTTAATTTCAATGTATATACCAAATCGGGAGTTTCTGCCGGTAAGCCTGTATTCAAGACGGTGAAGTATCGTTGTTACCAAAACCTCGGCGACAAACGTTACTATCGCACCCTCGTAAAATCCTATACCGAGAGCAATACCTATAGCCGCACCGCACCAAAGACCCGCCGCTGTGGTAAGACCTGTAATCTGAAAGCGACCTTTTATAAGGATAGTGCCGACGCCGAGAAAGCCTATTCCCGATATAACCTGCGCCGCAACTCTCAGTGGGTCGCCTGAAAAGCCGAGTACGCTATAAGCGTAAACGCCAGTCATTGCAGTAAGCGTTGCACCAAGGCACACGAGAATGTGAGTGCGCATGCCTGCGGCTCTGCCGTGCTTTCGCCTTTCCATACCTATAACGCCGCCGATAACGATGGCAAGCGCGACCTTTAATATCGCCCACCAAAGCTCCGAGAGCTCACAGAGAAAGCTCCAAAATTCACTCATTTATAATAAATCCTCCGATTTTTGTCTAATCATATTATATTACAAGCATAAAAATATGTCAATGTATTTTATAAAACCTTATGCAAAATAACACTTGAAAAACGCGCGAAAGGGTTGTATAATATAATTGGGAAAAAATGAGCTAAACCGAACTTGGAGGTTTTATGGTAACCTTAGAAACCTTGCTTTCGAGCGAAGAAATAAGAACCTATATTGAGGCACAGGATAAGTCGCTTCTTGCACTCGGGTATACCGAGCACAGCTTTGCACACGTAAAGAAGGTGTCGGCCGATGCGGCAAAAATTCTTGAAATACTCGGCTACAGCGAGAGGGACAGAGAGCTTGCAGAAATTGCGGGGTATCTACACGATATAGGCAACCTCGTCAACCGCGTAAATCACTCTCAGTCGGGTGCTCTGATAGCCTTCCGTTTATTGGACAAGCTCGGCATGCCGGCAGATGAGATAGCCACGGTCGTTACCGCTATAGGTAATCACGACGAGGGCACGGGCGTGCCTGTTTCACCCATCGCTGCGGCACTTATACTTGCAGATAAGGCAGACGTGCGCCGCTCAAGAGTGCGCAATCAAGATTTTGCCACTTTTGATATACACGACAGGGTTAATTACTCGGCCAAGGAGTCCTCGCTTGATATCTCAGAGGATAAACGCATTATACGCCTGTCGCTGACCGTTGATAAAGAGATAAGCACGGTTATGGATTATTTTGAGATTTTTCTTGAAAGAATGATACTGTGCCGTAAGGCGGCCGAGGTGCTGGGCCTTAGCTTTAAGCTTGAAATTAACGGGCAGGAATTACTTTGATTATGATTTTTTAACATAAACTGAAAGGACTTTAAAATGGAATTTGGAATTGGAAACATTTTAGGCTTGCTTTGCGGTCTTGCCCTCTTTCTTTACGGTATGGACGTTATGGGCGAGGGACTTAAAAAGAGCGCAGGAAACAGACTCAAAACAATTCTCGGTAAAATGACGTCAAACCCCATAAAGGGCTTCCTTCTAGGTCTTGTTGTAACTCTCGTAATTCAGTCGTCTAGTGCAACCACCGTTATGGTCGTCGGCTTCGTTAACTCGGGTGTTATGACGCTTATTCAGTCGGTCGGTGTTATTTTCGGTGCAAACGTAGGTACGGCTATTACGGCTTGGCTTACAGCTCTTAACAGCCTTGGCGGTGAGAGCGGTGCAAGCCTTACGGGTGCGCTTTCGGTGCTTAAGCCTGACTCGTGGGTACCCGTCGTTGCGCTTATCGGTATTTGCCTCGTAATGTTCGCGAAGAAAAACCGTAAGAAGGATATCGGCGCTATACTGCTCGGATTTGCAGTTCTTATGACGGGTATGACGATGATGAGCGATGCGGTTGACCCTCTTAAAGAGAACGAGTCGTTTAAAAGCATACTCACTATGTTCGGCGATAATCCCTTCCTCGGTATTATGGCAGGACTTATACTTACGGCAATAGTTCAGTCGTCATCTGCCTCGGTCGGTATACTTCAGGCTCTGACAATGACGGGTGTTATTACCTACGGTGCCGCAATTCCGATAGTAATGGGTCAAAATATAGGTACGTGCGTTACCGCTATGCTTTCATCTCTCGGCGCTAACAAAAACGGCAAGCGCGCGGCGGTTATACATCTTTCATTCAACATAATAGGCGTTGGAGTAGTTTCGGTTTTATTCTATATACTTGATGCGTTTGTGAATTTTAAATTCCTCGACGGATATATTGACGCATGGGGCGTAGCAATAGTTCATACCTTATTTAAGCTTATATGCGTTGCTCTTATCGGTCCGTTCTATCGCCAGCTTGAAAAGCTCTCGTGCCTGATAATACGCGACAAGGCAAATTCCGAAGAGAGCACCAGCCTGCTTGACGAGCGTCTGCTTGACACCCCCGCAATCGCAGTAGACAGAGCAGCGCAGGTAACGCGTGATATGGCAGAGCTCTCATATACGGCTATGAAGGAAGCGTTTGCCCTGACGCGTGAGTTTGACAGCAAGCGTGCGTACTCAGTGCGTGAGCTTGAAGGAAAGGTTGACGGATATGAGGATGCGCTCGGCTCGTATCTTGTTAAGGTTTCGTCCTGCGCGCTTGACGATAAGAACTCGGCAGAGGTTACAAAGCTTTTGCACATAATAGGCGACCTTGAGCGTATCTCCGACCATGCGGTAAATATCGTGGAGTCGGTTGAGGAGCTTAAGGAAAAGAAGATTGCTTTCTCTGAAGAGGCAAACCGTGAGATACAGGTTATGCTTTCTGCGGTAGAAGAAATACTCACTCTTACCTACGACGCGTTTATACACAACGACCTTGACAAGGCGCTTGATATCGAGCCGCTTGAGCAGGTTGTTGACAATTTGCGTGATGCTATAAAGCGCGGCCACATTTTAAGACTGCAAAAGAGCGAGTGTACTATAGAGCACGGCTTCGTGCTTTCCGACTTGCTTACAAACCTTGAGCGCGTTGCAGACCACTGCTCAAATATCGGCGGCTGTGTTATAGAGATTTCGGCTTACGACGCACTTGATATGCACAGATATCTTGCATCTGTAAAGCAGGGCAGTGAGAGATACGACGAAAAATACAAACAGTTTAGTGAAAAATACAGCGTTTAACTCAACGCTGGGTAGGGAGATATAAAAATGGCTGATAAGCTTCATATAGAAACAAAATGCGTTCAGGGCGGCTACACCCCCGCAAACGGTGAGCCGAGGCAGATTCCGATTATCCAGAGCACAACGTTCAAATATGCGACGAGCGAGGATATGGGTAAGCTTTTTGACCTTGAGGCGTCGGGTTATTTCTATTCCAGACTTCAGAACCCAACATGCGATACGGTTGCAAGCCGTATTTGTGAGCTTGAGGGCGGTGCTGCGGCAATGCTGACGTCCTCGGGACAGGCGGCTAACTTCTTTGCAGTATTCAATATTGCATCAGAGGGCGACCACGTAGTGGCATCCAGTGCTATATACGGCGGTACTTACAACCTCTTTGCGGTTACTATGAAGCGTATGGGTATAGAATTTACCTTTGTTTCTCCCGACTCGACAAGAGAGGAGCTTGATGCCGCTTTCCGTCCAAACACCAAGGCGGTATTCGGTGAAACTATAGCCAACCCCGCACTCTCAGTGCTTGATATTGAGATGTTTGCAGAGGCGGCGCACGCACACGGCGTTCCGCTTATCGTAGACAACACCTTTGCAACACCCGTAAATTGCCGACCCTTTGAGTGGGGTGCAGATATTGTTACACACTCAACCACCAAGTATATGGACGGTCACGGCAGTGCGGTGGGCGGCTGTATAGTTGACAGCGGCAAATTTGACTGGATGGCACACAAGGATAAGTTCCCCGGTCTTTGTACGCCCGACGATAGCTATCATGGAATTACTTATGCCGAAAAGTTTGGTAACGCGGGTGCGTTTATAACCAAGGCAACCGCACAGCTTATGCGTGACTTTGGTTGTACTCAGTCCCCCCAGAGCGCGTTTTACCTAGGCCTTGGCCTTGAAAGCCTGCATCTTCGTATGGCTCGCCACTGTGAAAACGGCCTTGCTGTTGCAAAGTTCTTAAAGTCACACAAAAACGTGACTTGGGTAACATATCCCGGCCTTGAGGGTGACAAATACTACGAGCTTGCACAGAAATATATGCCGAATGGCACCTGTGGCGTTGTAAGCTTTGGCGTTAAGGGCGGCAGACGCGCGGCAGAGGCTATTATGAAGCAGCTTAAGCTCGGCGCTATCGAAACTCACGTGGCAGATGCACGTACCTGTTGCTTACACCCTGGTAGCGCAACTCACAGGCAAATGAATGACGAGGAGCTTGCGGCTGCGGGCGTATCGCCCGACCTTATCCGTTTTTCCTGCGGTATAGAAAACAAGGACGACCTTATAGCTGATTTGGAGCAAGCGCTTAATTCTATTTAAAGGAGAAAAAGGATGCCGATAAAAATTCCAAATGAGTTGCCCGCGGTCAAGGTTCTTGAAAAAGAGAACATCTTCGTTATGACAGAAAAAAGGGCAATTACTCAGGATATTCGACCCCTTAAAATACTGATACTTAATCTTATGCCGACGAAGATTGATACCGAAACTCAGCTTTCCCGTCTTCTCGGTAACACCCCTCTTCAGGTAGAGATTGAGCTGATACACACATCAACCCATAAATCCAAAAACACCTCAGAGGAGCACTTGCTCGCGTTTTACAAGGAGTTCGGAGATATTAAGCACAACTATTACGACGGTATGATAATTACGGGCGCACCCGTTGAGAAGATGCCGTTTGAAGAGGTTGAGTATTGGGCCGAGCTTTGTGAGATAATGGATTGGACGCGTACGCACGTGCACAGCACGCTTCATATTTGCTGGGGCGCGCAGGCGGGTCTTTACCATCACTACGGTATAAATAAATATATGATGGAAGAAAAGCTATCTGGAGTTTACGCACACACCGTGGATTACAAGCGCTCGATTCTTTTCCGCGGCTTTGACGAGGTGTTTTACGTTCCTCACTCTCGCTATACCACCGTTTTGCGAGAGGATATAGAGAGGGTAGAGGGCTTGCGCGTGCTTGCATCAAGCGAGAAGGCAGGTGTGTACGCGGTAATTACCCCCGGCGGCAAGCAGGTGTTTCTTACAGGCCACTCCGAGTATGATGCCGATACGCTTGAGAGGGAATATTTGCGCGATAAAGCACTCGGTATTTCACCGTCCGTGCCCGAGAACTATTATCCTAATGACGACGATACTAAGCGCCCGATGCTTACCTGGCGCGCACACGCAACACTGCTCTTTACCAACTGGCTTAACTACTTCGTATATCAGACAACGCCTTACGAGATTGATAAGATTAAGGAGCAGGGGTAGGCCTTTCGCCAATGCGCAGTTAAATTCGGCTTTATAATGAAGCCTTACACATTTATAAAAGAGAGAATAATCGGTAAATGCCGTTTTGTTTTCTCTTTTTTTATAAGTTGGAGCTTGATTTTGAAGTAATTAAACAAAAGGTGATAACAGTGATAAAAAGTAACTTTGGACATGATTTTTCGCGTTTTTATGCCGTCCGTTTTTTTGTCTTTTATACAACAAATTGCCAAATTAAACTAACAAATTATCATTGTTATTAAGTGGCCTTTATGCTATCATAGGGGTACAAATATGAATTGGTATGTTTGCATTAAACAATATTTACATATTATTTATTAGGGCATTGTTAAACATGCACAATTTAACTGCTGTGTTGCTATATAAACACAGCAAGGGGCGGCAGCTGCTCTTTTTGCCACCTGAAAAACTACAAAAGAGCAAAAAACAAAACGCGAGGTAGAAAAATGAAAACATCAATCAAAAAATCGCGCAGAATCGTTATGAAAGGACTGGTGGTTGTTATGGCACTCTCACTCCTGATACAGCCGTTTTTAATCTTCGGCTCCGCCTCTGACAATGAGCAGTCTTATTCTACCGAAATTATGTCGGTAAAGGGCGGCAAGGACGCAATAGCTACCTTTACTGTTGACGACGGCTACAATCCCAACGACTTGGCCGTGTCTGCGCTTTTTGGTCAGTACGGCATGCCCGTATCACTTATGGTAGTGCCCGAGAGGGTTCTCGATACAGGCAAGTATGCTAACTTCTCTACGGTAGAACAGCTGCGTGAGCTTGCGGCATCGGGCCTTATAGACATACAGAGCCATTCATACACTCACATGTATATGGCTGCGCCCGGGCACGCAGATTATAAGGAAGGCAACAGCAACGAGGTAAACAGATACCGTGAAATCGTGCAGTCAAAGCAGTTTATTCTTGAAAACTTCCCGAATATAGACCCTGTAGCATTTGCCGTTCCCGGCGGGTCTTACGACGAGCCCTCGTTTGAGCTTGTTATGAAAACCTATTATGCAAGCCGTGCCGAATCGGGTATTGCCACGGGCACTTATCAGGTTCTTACTCCTGCCGACACTGCAGAGGCTGGCGGTTGGTATAATCTGCGCACACTGTGGCTCAGAAACGACGTTAATGAAATAAAGTCATATCTTGATATCTGTGTTGCAAACGGCGGCTGGTTCTTAGCAGGCACGCACAGCATCATAGAGGGCGGCCCCAACTACGATATTACGTCAGAGAATCTTGCACTCGTGCTTGACAGTGTTAAGGAATATTCAGACGAGGGTAAGCTCTGGGTTGCATCGTTTGCCGATGCGGTTAAGTATCTGCGTGAGGTAGAAAATTCTACAGTTAAGCAGTACACCACCGATTTCGGTATGTACGTTGAGGTAAATATGGCCGATGCTACAGAGGGCGGTCTTCCTCTCTCGCGCGACATATTCGATATGCCCCTTACAGTTAAGGTAGAGATACCCGAGGGCTGGTCGAAGGTAAGATTCAGCCAGAAGGGCGTGCATACAACTGCAGATACATTTACAGAGGGCGGCAAGACCTTTGCGTATGCAGAGATTGTACCCAACAGCGGTGCTGTTCTTGTAACCGACGTAAACGACGAGCTTTCGCTTCGCACGGCAAACGCCACTCTTACCGATGCTCCCAACGGTGCTACGGCTATAGCAACGCTTACCTTTGACGACGGACTTGTACAGACGGCAACAAAGCTTAACGAGCTTTGCGCTGAGTACGGCGTTAAGGCGTCGCTTATGCTTATATCTCAAAACGATAGAACTACAGCTAACGTTGATTTTTGGAATGCCCTTTTGGCAGACGGCAATCTTTCTGCAGAGGGTCACGGCAGATACCACGATTACATAGGCGGCAACCCGAATTATTACCCGGGTTATCAGGGCGGTTACAGACCCGAGGACGAAACAATCGAGAATATAAACGACGAGATTTTGGGCTCTCTTGCAGATTTGCGCGAGATGTTCCCGACACAGGACGTTCTTGGATATACGGTTCCTTCGTCAAATTACATCGCAAATGCATATAAGGTGCTTTATCAGAACTATTATGCGGCTCTTGGCGGTGAGTGCGTGCTTACAATTCCCGGCAACGAGGGCAGAAGGCAGCTGCTTGACCCCTATACGAGTGACCCAACGACCGGTAGCTATAAAGCGGGCAGCTGGCATCAGCTTTATTACGTAAGGCTCCAGCCCGAGGCTCCGCGTAATAATCCTGCGGCATACCCTCAGCTTACAATGGAAAATATTATAGGCTATCTTGACCAATGTGTAAATGAGGGCGGTTGGTTTATAACCAGCGCTCACGGTATGTATGAGGACGGTTACATAGATTACACAGAGGAAGACCTTCGACAGTTAATGTCAAGAATAAGTGAGCATCAGAATGGCGGTAAGCTCTGGTCTGCTACCTTCTCCGACGCTACAAAGTATATAAGAGAGCGTCAGAATTCAACCATCGCTGTAACCACCTACGGTGACGGCATTTACTACGCAAACCTTACTATGGCAGATAAGACTGCAGAGGGTCTGCCCCTTAACGTTCTTGTTGATATGCCCGACGGCTCAAAGCGCCAGATATTCGATATGCCCCTGACAGTTAAGGTTGAGGTACCTACCGGCTGGTCTAAGATAGCTTACTCACAGGCAGGCGGTGACGAGCAGCTTGCAGATACGTTTACGGTAGGCGACAAGACCTACGCATACATCAATCTTGTTCCTAACGGCGGCGAGGCTGTCTTCTATGCGGCTGTCGGTGGCTCGCTTGAGGGCGCAGTTCCCGAGGCACCCGCAGGCTCATATACTCAGCCTAAGGGCACGTTTGTTCCTACAGACGTAAACGTTACTTATGCCGCATGGGCAAACGAGAAGAGCTTCCTTGACGGCAACGCTCCTCTTAAGCAGTTCACAAGCACAACGCTTCTCAACACAGATATAGCCGGATACGGATATATTCACGTATACCGTGACCTTGAGTCCAGCGATAAGATTTATCCCACGGTAAATCTTGTTATAAACCTTGGCGGCAAGTCTATTACCACTCCTACAGGTAACAAAATAGAAAACGGTCTTACACTTACCATCAAGAACGGTACTTGGTTTAACGGTACGGGTAATCCGAATGAGACGGGCCAGATACAGATAAGGCCTAACTGTAGCCATATAATTGAAAACGTTCACCTTATCAACAGAGGTCAGTGGGTAGGCTACGGAACAAAGTCTAACCTGTTCTTATTCAAGGATTCAAAGCTTGAGATAAACGGTCAGAACAGCTATTTCCATCTTGTAGCAAATGACGTATCAGACGTAGTCAGTGAGCTTAAGTTTATAAACACGGATATCATTGTTGGCGGCAGCATAAGTAAGGACGAAGGTCTTTTCTCTATCAAAAAGTCAGCAGGTACCGCAAAATGGAAGATAACGCTTGACCGCAATTCTACCCTTCAGGGCAAGGTTGATAACTGGGTTAGCTGCTCAGAGTCGGCAGGCCAGGCATTCAGATACCAGCAGCAGATATTTATAGAAGAGGGCTTTACCTGCTCGGCAGATGCTAAGCCTACGTTCACCTACATAAAGACTACACTTAACAGTGATAATCAGACTACAACAACAAATAATTCTGCACCCGCAAACGACGCGATACTTAAGATGTCGGTTGTTTATCCCGGCACAGAGTACGCCCTTCTCGGCGAGCTCACCTACACCGATATCGGCGGTATGTACACACTTACAGTTCCCGATGGTGCGATTGACGCTCCCGTCGGTTATTACATCACTCCCGAGGGCGCATGGACTCCTAAGGGCACGGGTGTAACATACGCTATCTGGGATAAGGAGAGCGATTATCTTGCAGGCAAGGCACCGAGGGCGCAGTTTACCTCAACAACACTTGACTGCGAGGCACTTAAGGCGGGCGGATACGTGCATCTGTTTGCAAGCGTAACGGCAAATGACAAGGTGCTCTCGCCTGGTGGCGTAATGCTTACCGTAAACCTTGCAGGCCACACGCTTACGGCAAACAACGGTTTTGGTACAGACTACTCCTCGTTTGGTCTTACTGTATGTAACGGTATCGTTTACAACGGCGGCCAGACCAACCTTAAGGACGGCAACGTTCTGTTTGACAATCTGCATATTTATCAGAATAAGTACGATTTGTCCTGGGGCGCTGTTGCAGACACCTGGACCTACCGCGACTGTATTCTTGAGATAAACTCACACGACTCATACTACTTGCTCGGCGGTAATGAGCTTAGTCAGAATTCTTGCTTGAAGTTTGAGAATACCGACATTAAGGTAAACGGCTCTATAAGCAGCCAGTTCGGACTGTTTGCGATAACTCCCGAGTATCGGGGCATTTATAATTACACGATTATTTTTGACGGCAAATCTTCAATTATCGGTAACGTGCCGGTTCTGGTTTCCTGCCTTGGTGAAGACGGGAAGTTCGCCGGTGTGCAGACTGTGATAATTGAAGAGGGCTTTACGGCAAGCCAGGGCGCTGTTCCTAACTTCAAGTACATCAAGGCTCCTATGCGTGATTATACTGCAGGTACTGAGAGCGTGCTTGATGCAAACGACACGCTTTGCAATATGTTCGTTTCGGCACGCGGTGAGGTAACACCTACACAAAAGGAATATTCGTTTGTTAAGAACGGCGAGCTTTATACGCTTACCCTCGCTACTGACGAGCCCGACGAGCCCGACGAGCCTGTAAATCCCGGTGCTTGGGCGCCCGCGGCTAACACTACCTATGCGGTTTGGCCGAGCCTTGAGGCATTTGAGCGCGGTGACGCACCCACCGCAGAGTACACAGGCAACATAAGCGTTGCAAATCTTAAATCGGCAGGCGTCGGCTACGTACAGGTTTACAAAAACATCGCGTCTGCTGACTGGTGGCATATAGAAACAGGCGATAAGATTATTATCGACCTTGGCGGCACTACATTTACAAGCACTCACGGTATTGAGATATACGGCGGAACCGAGCTTACGATACAGAACGGTAACTTAAATCACGAAGACGGTCAGATTTACTTTAATACTGTAAGCAAAATGACCTACCGTAACCTTGTAATTAACGTAACCTACGGTCAGACTATAACTTATGGCTACGGTTGCACCGAGCTTGTATATGACGGATGTACAGTAACACTGAACAAATCCAATAACTATTTCCAGCTTGGCTCAACCAGCAATTCTTCTCCCTGCAGCTTGAAGATTTTCGGCACGCAGTTCATTGTAAATACAAATCTTTCCGATTATTTCTTCAAATTTTCAGAAAACGGATATGACAACATAGACGCAAACTGGGAGATAATTATAGACGGTGCTTCGTCTATCACAGGCACAGGCTCGATGCCCGGTCTTGTAGGACTTTATGAGTATTATGCTTATAACGGCGGCGACCGCTACGGTAAGTTTGAAAACACCCAGGTAATACGCATAGGCGAGGGCTTTAAAATTAGTAAGAATCTCGTTGCTTCTGTTGCAGTTTACACAGTAATTGAGGTTGATTACGAGGCATCAAGTGCTGCACATTCTGCAATATTCAAGAATGCTTCAACACTCTTGGCTAACGACGACAGATGTAAGATTTACATCGGTGATACTCTTGCAAGCGGTGCACCCCTTTACGCAAATCCCGACGCGAGCAGCGAGCTTTACAGCTTCAGTTATTCTATGGATAAAGAGAACGTAAGCTGGTACAGAGTTAACGCAGAGGGTCTGTATGTAGGTACACGTGCTAAAAAGAACGCAAACGGGGTTGCCGAGTTTAGTGCTCAAGACTTTAATACGTTCAATAAGGGTGAAACGATTTATTTTGCTCAGGACGTAATAACGGTTGATAAGATTGAAACGAGCAATAAGAACAGAACAGATATTACATTTGACCTTGGCGGCAATAAGCTGATAATCGAGGGCGGCCGTATTACATTTGCTCTTTATTCAGCTCAAACCCTTCAGTACGAGTATCTCAGCTACACCTTCAAGAACGGTACTATTGATGCTAATATCAAGCAGTCCTTCTACGGCTCTGGTCATAAAGATGCTGTATTCACATTTGATAATATCACATTGAATTATAATTACGACGGCGGCGAATCCAATGCTCGTTTGCTTGACGTCTATGCGGGTACGTTCGTAATTAAAAATTCTACCGTAAATGCAACTCAGGGATGTGCAACCTTCTTCCAGCTTGGTAATAATTATCACGCAGTAAAGATTGAAAACTCTACTATCAACGCGCAGTACGCAATAGGTATGTATCAGAATGCACAGATGCGCCTTGATTACGATAACTTCTATATCAAGAATTCCGTGCTTAACTGTGAGGTGGCAGTGCTTCTTGTCGAGAACGATGCTTCTACTCAGGATAGCTTTATGAACCTTGATATTGTAGGCTCGAAAATCAATGCACCTGCAGTTCTGTACGTAGATTCGAATGCACCGCTCGGTAAGGCAAACGTTCGTCTTTCCGACTGTTATCTCACAAACGCGCCGAAAATTTCGTTTAGTAACACTATCGGCGACAATACGGCACAGTTTGCGGTTATTGCTAACACTAAGGAAAGAGTGATGCAAGTCGAGGGTGTTGAAGCTTACAGCTACTACGTAGGCAAGGCACCTATAGAGGACGGAGATTTCGAGGCTAACCTTACGCTGTTTACAGACTTTAACCTTAACTTCTTTGCAAAGCCCGGTGTTATTACTGCGGTATATATGAACGGCTCTCCTATGACTGCACAAGAGTATATGGGACTTAATAAGTACTCGGTCACCGGTATTGCACCTAACGCAGCGGCAGAGGCTATAGAGTTTACTGTATGGGTAGTAAAGGACGGTGTTACCTACAAGGTACCGCTTACCTACTCTGTATACGAATACGCAAAGCAGGTAATAAATGATGCTGCACTTTCGTCGTCACATCAGCTTGTGCTTTCGGCAGTTAAGTATATACAGGCAGCATACGAATATTGCGGCAAGGCTGTACCCGAGTTTGACAGCAACGGAGTAAGCATAGTGCCTCAAGATACAACTGCAGAAGCGGTAACATCGCTTACAGCGGCAGTTCGCTCGGTACAGCTTAACCTTAAGGAGAGTGCGTATATCAGATTCAACCTGAAGTCCGAGTATACAGGTACTCTTAAGATAAACGGCGTAAGCTATAACGTAAAGGCAGGTCTGGTAGGCGAGCTTGATTACGTAGAGGTGAAGATACGTGCATCGGCACTTACCGACAGTATAATCGTTGAGGCGGACGGTGTTCCTGTAAAATATGACCTTAAGAATTACAGAAACAGTGAGAAAGTGCTTGCTGATGAAAATCTTGGTAACCTTGTAGATGCGCTTTACACCTACGGCTACTATGCAAAGCAGTACAAGCAAAACAATTCTACCAATGACTGAAAAGGAGAAAAGTTATGAAAAATGAATATACAAGGCCTATGATACTCCTCATTCAGACAGAGGACGAGGATATAATATCCACAAGCGACGGTGACACCGGAAAGGTTAATCCGTTTGATTGGTAAGTTAATAAAAGAAAGAGCGAGGCGCCAAAAGCGCCTCGCTTAAATTATGTCCGAGAGTTGTTTTTTCTTTGGTTTATATAGTTGATAATTCCTTTTACGTCAAGCTCTGCAAGTATCACTGCAAATAAGACTATCCCACAGCCTACGTATTCGCGCACCTCTAATACAGTACCGAACACTACCGCGGTGCCGATAACACCGAAAACGCTTTCGAGCGACAAAAGAATTGAGGCGGCCGCAGGGTTTGCACCGCGTTGGCCGATAATCTGCAGGGTGTATGCTATACCGCTTGACGCTATGCCAAGGTAAGCTATAGGCAGGGCGGCGTCCTTTATTGCCGCGGTGTCAATAGGACGCTCAAAAATAAGTGCTACGGCGGTATTTATAATCGCCGCTGTAAAAAACTGTATGCAGGACATACGCACCCCGTCACATTTTGGGGCAAAGCGGTCTATTGTAAGAATATGTATAGGGAAAATCAGCGATGCGGCAAGCACCAATAGGTCTGAGCGGGCAATGCTGAAATCGTTTTTAATGCAAAGAAGATAAAATCCGACAACTGAAACGCCTACCGCAAGCCACACATTCAAGGGTGCGCGCCGCTTAAGCACAAGCGCGTAGATTGGTACGAGTACAACGTATAAAGCCGTGATAAATGCGGCCTTACCGCCGTCGGTCTCGCCGTTTATACCAATCTGCTGAAAAGCAGATGCAGTGGCAAGCACAGTACCGCAAATAGCGCCGCCTATAAGCTCATAGCGGTTAAAGTCAAGCCCCTTTTTCGATATAAGGCGCCGCTTGGTTTTAAGTACCTTATCAAGTATTATTATAACAACGGTAAGAAAGACACCGCCGAGTATGCTCCTTATTGCACCGAGGGTAAATGCGGGAATTTGCGAGGCACTCTCCTGCGCCGCAAAGGCAAAGCCCCAAAGAATTGCCGCAAGCAAAAGCAGTGTGGGTGATAAAAGCTTTTTAGACATAAAATTCTCCTCTTGTTTGCATAGATTATATCAAAATTTTTATTCTTTTTCAACCTGTAGAGGTGAGATATTATTAGAAAATTTTTGTGTATTTTTGTCGATATTTAACAATGCTTGGCAACGGAATAAATCACTCTGCCACAAAATATCTTAAAGTCCCAAAAGTCAAGATAAAAAGTGTACAAAAATTCAGTGTTTTTCTTGTTCAAAACTGTGTTACAGACAAATGCTCTGGTGTGTGTTAAACACAATATATTGTGATTTTACCCTTGACAAAACACTAGATATGGTGTATAATTGGAGCACTCACGCATTTTAAGAATAAAAGACGAGGATATAAAAATGAAACTTATTAAGAGAAACGGCGCAGAGGTTATCTTTGACAGAGAGAAGATTGCGGCAGCCGTTAAAAAGGCAAATACAGCCGTTGACGAAATGGATAGACTGCCAAACGGGGATATAGACGATATTGCTCTTACCGTTGAGAAGATTTGCTTTGATTTTTCCCGCTCGGTAGGTGTTGAAGAGGTGCAGGACTTAGTTGAGCGCGAAATAATGAAGCGAGGCGCATTTAACCTTGCAAAGGCGTATATCACCTATAGATATAAGAGAGAGCTTATCAGAAAATCAAATACAACCGACGAGAAGATTATGTCGCTTATCGAGTGCAATAACGAGGAGGTTAAGCAGGAGAATGCTAACAAGAACCCCACAGTTAACAGCGTTCAGCGCGACTATATGGCAGGCGAGGTATCTAAGGATATAACCAAGCGCTTGCTGTTACCCGAGGCTATCGTTAAGGCGCATGAGGAAGGTATTTTACATTTCCATGACTCAGACTATTTCGCACAGCATATGCACAACTGCGACCTTGTAAACCTTGAGGATATGCTGCAAAACGGTACTGTTATCAGCGGCACTATGATTGAAAAGCCCCACAGCTTCTCCACCGCTTGTAACATCGCAACACAGATTATCGCCCAGGTTGCGTCAAACCAGTACGGCGGCCAGTCTATAAGCCTTACGCATCTTGCTCCCTTCGTTCAGGTGAGCCGCGAAAAGATACGTCTTCAGGTAAAGGACGAGCTTGCAGGCGTTGGCGTTACCGACGAGGATGCAATCAACAGAATTACAGAGAAAAGACTGCGCGAGGAGGTACGCAAGGGCGTACAGTGTATACAGTACCAGGTTGTAACACTGCTTACCACAAACGGCCAGGCTCCCTTTATTACCGTGTTTATGTATCTTGGCGAGGCTAAGAACGAGCAGGAGAGGGCAGACCTCGCTATGATTATTGAGGAAACTCTTATACAGAGATACCAGGGCGTTAAGAACGAGGCGGGCGTTTACATTACACCTGCTTTCCCGAAGCTTATTTACGTGCTTGAAGAGGATAACGTAAAGCGCGGCTCAAAGTATTTCTATCTTACCGAGCTTGCGGCAAAATGCACTGCAAAGCGTATGGTGCCTGACTATATCTCGGAAAAGATTATGCTTGAGAGCAAGATTGATAAAAACGGCGAGGGTCACTGCTATACCTGTATGGGCTGCCGCTCATTCCTTACTCCGTATATCGACGAGGACGGTAAGCCTAAGTATTACGGCAGATTTAATCAGGGCGTTGTAACCGTTAACCTTGTAGACATAGCACTCTCCGCAAAGGGAGATATGGACAAGTTCTGGCAGGTGTTTGACGAGCGTATGGAGCTTTGCCACAGGGCGCTTCAGTGCCGTCACGAAAGACTTTCGGGAACTCTCTCCGATGCCGCACCCATTCTTTGGCAGTACGGCGCGCTTACGAGAATTAAGAAGGGCGAAACCATTGACAAGTATCTGCACGGCGGATATTCGACACTTTCTCTCGGTTATGCGGGACTTTGGGAGTGCGTATACGCGCTTAACGGCAAAAAGCTTACCGAGCCCGAGGGCGAGGAGCTTGGCCTTGTTATAATGAAAAAGCTCAACGAGTACACCGCAAAGTGGAAGGCGGCTGAGAACATCGACTACTCGCTTTACGGCACGCCGCTTGAGAGCACGACCTATAAGTTTGCTAAATGCCTGCAGAACCGCTTTGGCATAGTTAAGGGTGTTACCGACAAGAACTATATCACAAATTCCTACCACGTTCACGTAACCGAGCCTATTGATGCATTTGCTAAGCTTGAGCTTGAGGCGAAATTCCAGAAGCTCTCGCCCGGCGGCGCTATCTCTTACATAGAGGTGCCCGATATGCAGAACAATATTGAGGCAGTTCTTGGCGTTATGGAGTATATTTACGACAACATTATGTATGCCGAGCTCAACACCAAGAGCGACTTCTGTCAGGAGTGCGGCTACGACGGAGAAATTCAGATTGCCGAGGATGCTGACGGTAAGCTCGTTTGGGAGTGCCCCGTTTGCCACAACCGCGACCAGTCTAAAATGAACGTTGCACGCAGAACCTGCGGTTATATAGGTACACAGTACTGGAACCAGGGTCGTACTCAGGAGATAAAGGAGCGCGTGCTCCATCTATAAGAATATTTGCCGAGCGATTTTGTCGCTCGGCATTTCTAGAATGAGGGGTTATGAATTTAAAGGAGAAGTTTAAGCACGCCTTGGCGCTTGCCCCGCTTGCGGGATATTCAAACAGTGCTATGCGTACGCTTTGCCACCGCGAGGGCGCAGAGTGGAGCGTTACAGAGATGGTCAGCGCAAAGGCCATTACCTACGGTGACAAAAAGACGGTTAGCCTTGCTAAAATAGGTGAGGGAGAGGGCCCTGTGGCGTTGCAGATATTCGGCAGTGAGCACGACGTTATGGCAAAGGGCACGGAGCTGTTATTAAATGAGCTTGTCGCACTTGGCAGTGCTATGCCGTTTGCGATAGATATAAATATGGGTTGCCCCGTTAAGAAGATTTTCTCAAACGGTGAGGGCTCGGCTCTTATGCGCGACCCCGAGCTTATATATAAAATAGTTCGTTCGGTAAAGGGCTCGTGTGATTTACCTGTAACGGTAAAGCTACGCGCAGGGGTAGACGGTGAGAATATAAACGCACCTGAATGCGCTATGGCGGCAGAGTCGGGCGGCGCTGAGCTTATAACCGTGCACGGGCGTACCCGTGTGCAAATGTACGGGGGTACTGTAGACCGCGAGGTTATCAAAAACGTAAAGAAAAGTGTAGATATACCCGTTATTGCAAACGGTGATATTAAGTCGGGCAAGGATGCAATTTCTATGCTTGCAGATACAGGGGCAGACGGTATTGCAGTCGGGCGCGCCGCTGTTGGAAACCCCTTTATATTCAGTGAGATTTTAGCCGCTCTTGATGGCAGGGAATATCAGATGCCAACACTTGAAAGGCGCAAAGAGGCGGCAATTGAGCATATAACTCTTGCCGTCAGTGAAAAGGGCGAGCGGGTGGCTATACCCGAGTCACGCGGTGCGATTGCGTCCTATTTCACGTCCTTCCACGGCGCTGCAAGGATACGTGCGGATATTAACCGCGCTATGACCCTAAATGAGGTTATTCATATAATTAAAGAAACGGAGAATTCGTAAAAGACTTTACTTTTTTCGTAATTTATGCTAAAATAAGCTTATCGGGTATATTACGCCCGAGTGGTGAAAAAACTTTTTTAAGCACGGCTGTGCTTGGGGGTAAAGATGGGAATAGCAATAATAACAGGTGCGTCAAGCGGTCTTGGCAGTCAATTTGCGCGTGAGCTGCACTACAGATACGGTATAAACGATTTCTGGTTTGTAGCAAGACGTGCTGACAGAATGCAGGCGCTTGCAGACGAGCTTTCGGTAAATGCAAAAATTATAACGGCAGACCTTACGACAGACGAGGGCATAGAAAAAATACGCACGGCTCTTACAGAAGAAAAGCCCGAGGTTGAGTTTCTTATCAATGCGGCAGGCTTTGGCAGCTTTGGCAGGTTTGACGAGGTGCCCGAGGGAGAGCTTATAAAAATGATTGACCTTAACGTTAAGGCTCTCGTTATGATTACACACTTTACAGTACCCTATATGAAAAGGGGCGGCAGTATAATAGAGCTTGGCAGCGGCTCGTGCTTTACACCCTTGCCTAACTTTAACGTTTATGCGGCAAGTAAGTCGTTCGTTTTGCATTATACAAAGGCCCTGCGCTTTGAGCTGAAGAAATACGGCGTCAAGGCAACCTGCTTTTGCCCCGGCTGGGTAGATACCGAGTTTATCGGTAAGGCAGATGCACGCACGGGTGTTTCTGGTCCTGCAAAAATGTTCCCGCTCTTAAAGGCAGACAGAGTTGTACGCGGTGCTGTGCGCGCGGCGGTGCGCGGCCGTGCTATGTACGTTACCAACTGGTTTACTAAGATGCAGCACGTGCTTTTTAAGCTTGTACCCGACGGAATTTTGACACGGGCATGGCTTTTACTGCAGAAAAAGGAGAAATGATATGGCAAGGCGTCATTTAAATGCCGGTACGCTTACGGCTCCTCTGCCACCTGTTTTGGCAACGGTAGGTGTAGGCGAAATGGCTAATATTATAACTATAGGCTGGACGGGGATTTTGTCAAGCCAGCCGCCGAGAACGTATATATCGGTAAGACCGGAGCGCCACTCTCATAAGCTGCTTATGGAAAGGGGCGAATTTGTAATAAACCTTACAACACGGGATATGGCGTGGGCGGTTGACTACGCGGGAATTTACACGGGTGCTAAGGTTGATAAATGGGAGAAATGCTCGCTCACCAAAGTGGAGAGTAAAGAGGTCGCAGTACCCACGATTGCAGAGTCACCCCTCTCGCTTGAGTGCAAGGTTTACAAGGTTGAGAGCATGGGCACGCACGACGTGTTTTTTGCCGATATAGTCAGCGTTTCTGCCGACGAGAGAATACTTGACGAAAAGGGCAGGCTGATGCTTGACAGGGCAGACCTGTTGGCTTATGCGCACGGAGAGTATTTTGCACTTGGCGAGAAGCTTGGCAGATTTGGTTTTTCAACCGATAAGGGGGCGAAAAAAGCGGCACAGGTAAATAAAAGTGCACAAAAAGACACCAAAACCCATAAAAATAAAAAAGAGGGTGACAAGCCGTTCTATCTGACGGCACCTCGCGGTAAGGGGGGCAAGAGGCGTAAATGAAAAACGAGGCTACCGAGAAAATAAGAGAAAGAGTGCTCGGCCTTATCGAGTCCGAGAGCGAGAGCGACGCGGCCTTTGAGCGCGAGTTCGGCTTGCCAGAAAAAACTATAAACAATTGGCGCCGCGGCAGAAGCTCGTCGTTTATGAAGATACTTCCCGAGCTTTCCGAAAAATTCAAAATGAACGTCGGCGAGCTTATGGATATTCCGCTAAAGGGCGACAGCTCCGAGCTTTCAGAGGAAGAGCTTGCACTTTTGCACCTATACAGAAAGACCAGAACTATGCCCGAAAAAATGAGGGCTTCACTGAGAACCACTCTTGATAACACAATAAATATGTACATAGCGGCAAATCAGGAGCTGAAGCGCCGTGAACGCAAGTACAGGCAAAGAGAAAAGGGCGAGAAAAATTAAAATCCCTAATAAAAAGAGGACAGAGAACGCAAAGATTTTCTGTCCTTTTCTATTTAACCTTTAATTGTTACCGTAGTTAGAGCCTTGAGCCTCACCCTTATTCTTTAAAATCTCCGTTATCCTAGCGAGCACCGCGTTTTTGCCATTGTTCCACTCGGGCGCTATAAGTAAATTCCTCGGGCAGTCACCCGTTAATCTGTGTATCACAATGTCGGGTCTGAGCCTTGCCACACACTCCGCGCATAGCTCGGTATATTCTTCAAAGGTGGGGGGCGTGTAGAGGTTTTGCAGGTATAAATCGGCAAGCCGCGTGCCCTGCATTACATAAATCGAGTGTATTTTAATTCCGAATGCACCTGAGGAGTTAATAGTATCAAGCGTTGATAGCACATTACGCCTATCCTCACCGGGCAGACCTATTATCATATGTACGACAAATGGGATTTCATGCCTTTTAAGTATCTCGGTGGCTGTCCTGAACACCTCGGTTTTATAGCCGCGGCCGATAAGCTCTGCCGTCTTGTCCGACGCGCACTGAAGACCAAGCTCTACCCATACGTCAACTCTGTCCTTGTACGACGAAATCAGAGCCGCAATTTCCTCGTCTATACAGTCGGGGCGCGTGCCGATAGCAAGAGCAACAATCCTTTCGTCAAAAAGGGCGGCATCGTATTTTTCTTTTAACTCCTTTATCGGAGCATAGGTGTTTGTAAAATTCTGAAAATATGCGATATACCCGTCACTTTTACCGTGAGAAAGGCCTGATAGCACCTGCTCGCGTATGCTTGCCGTGGGGTCAATATGCTCGCCCGCGCCTCGCTCACCGCAGTATATACAGCCGTGTGTGCCGCATCTGCCGTCACGGTTGGGGCAGGTAAAGCCGCCGTCAATACATATCTTGCCGATTTTTTTATTGTATTTTGACTTAAGGTAGCCTGCAAGGTTGTTGTAAAGCATTTTCGCCCCCAAAACTGTTTTAATTAGGTTTAAAAAAGGAGAAAGAGCAAAAATCTCAATCTCCCTTTTTATTTAAGTAATTATCTGTTAAGAATGAGCTTGGTAAGCTCTACGGGGTCAACTATCACGCCGTCTTTATATACGCGCATATTGCCCGATGCAATCTCGTCGATAAGTATAACCTCGTCACCGTTGTAGCCGAACTCAAACTTGATATCCCAAAGGTCAAGGCCGATAGACTTAAGGTCGTCTGCAACGATTTTGGTAATCTTAAGTGTCTGCTTCTTCATGCTCTCAAACATCTCGTAAGACATAACACCGAGAGCAACAAGACCCTCGCCTGTAACAAGCGGGTCGCCCTTTGCGTCATTTTTGAACGTGCACTCAACGTATCCGCCATCAAGCACTGTGCCGTCAGCGATATACTCGCCGTATCTTCTGATAAAGCTGCCTGTTGCAACAAGGCGGCAGATTACCTCAAGGCCGTGGCCGAATACCTTACCGGGCAAAACCTCCATAGTAGTATTATCAAGGTCGGCACTTACGTAATGAGTCTTAATGCCGTTTTTCTTAAGGAGCTCAAAATAGTAAATTGAGGTTTCAAGATTTGCCCTGCCGATACCGTCAATGGTAAGACCTACACTGTTCTCACCCGGGTCAAACTTGCCGTCTTTACCTGTACAATCGTCCTTGAACTTAAGGCATACGTTGCCGTTATCAAGTGCGTAAACGTCCTTTGTTTTGCCTGCATAAAGCTTTTTCATTACTTTCACCGTCCTAAATAAAGTTTTTTGAATTCTCTAAAACCTATTCTATCACAAGTTAAGTGATTTGTACACCGATTTTTTCAAAAAAATGCAAAAAATATTTACTTTCGTCAGCTTGACAAAAAGAGCAGTATTCCAAACGGTAAAATTTTAGTGATACAGACGAGCAAAACATACGCGTTTGCTCTTGACAAATATGACGTGTGCGTGTTATAATAAGTAGAAAAATAAATCTTTAATTCGGTACAGAGATGCCGACAAGATTTTGCAAATTGCGGCGCCTCACTTTCTGAGGGGCACTGTTGCTTTACAATCCTGTCGCAAGACGGGCTTTTGTTTTATTTAGAGGAAGGAGCAATTATGAAGGTATTACTTAAGGGAGCCACCTCTTATCTTAACGGCGCAAAGGTTGAAGCGGATATGCTTCTTGACGGCGCTGTTCTTTCCGCTTTTACGGGTGACGTTTCCTCTCTTTCTTGCCCCATAATTCATAACGTATCTGTTTTTCCCGGTTTCTGTGACGTGCACGTTCACCTCAGAGAGCCGGGTTTTTCTTATAAGGAGACTATTGAGAGCGGCACTATCGCCTCTGCGGCGGGCGGTTACACGGCTGTGTGCCCGATGCCAAACCTCTCTCCCGCACCCGACAGTGTGGAGAATATCGAAATTGAGCTTGATGCTATACAGAGGGGCGCTTGTATCGGTGTTTACCCTTACGCGACGATAACGCGCGGGCAGAGGGGTGAGGAGCTTTCGGATATGGCAGAGCTTGCACCCTTATCCGTAGCCTTCTCCGACGACGGGCGGGGCGTGCAGAGTGGGAAAATGATGGAGAGCGCAATGGTAAAGGCTCGCTCGCTCGGTAAAATAATAGCCGCGCACTGTGAGGATAATTCGCTCTTGTACGGCGGTTATATACACGACGGCGAGTATGCAAGGCTGCACGGCCACAAGGGCATCTCGTCCGAGAGTGAGTGGCGGCAGATAGAAAGAGATTTGCACTTAGCAGAAAAGACGGGCTGCGCCTACCACGTTTGTCATATATCCACCAAGGAGAGCGTCGCGCTTATAAGAGATGCAAAGCAAAGGGGCGTTAACGTCACCTGCGAAACTGCACCGCATTACCTGACGCTTACCGATATGGATTTAGAGGAGGACGGCAGATTTAAAATGAATCCGCCATTAAGGTCGGCCGAGGACAGAGCCGCGCTTATAGAAGGAATCAAGGACGGCACTATAGATATGATTGCCACCGACCACGCGCCGCATAGCTTTGAAGAAAAGTCGCGCGGGCTTGCGGGGAGTCTAATGGGTGTTGTGGGTATAGAAACCGCATTCCCCGTACTTTATACAAGCCTTGTTCGGACGGGTATTATTACACTTGAGAGGCTCATTGAGCTTTTGTGCCATAGTCCGCGAGAGAGGTTCGGTATAGATGGGGACGCGGGCTTTACGCTCTTTGCCCTTGACGATAGATACAAAATAGACCCCGACAGCTTTTTGTCAAAGGGCAGAAGCACGCCCTTTGAAGGGCACGAGGTCTATGGCAGATGCTTGCTTACCGTGTACGGCGGTAAGGTTGCTTACGTAAATGATAAAATGCTTGGGAGGATATAAAAATGGCAAAAAGACAGGACCTTAAAAGAATAATGATTATAGGCTCGGGCCCTATAGTTATCGGTCAGGCGGCAGAGTTTGACTATGCGGGCACACAGGCGTGCTTGGCGCTGAAGGAGGAGGGATACGAGGTTATACTTGTAAACTCCAACCCCGCTACCATTATGACCGACACGACTATCGCGGATAAGGTTTATATGGAGCCCCTGACGCTTGAATATATCGCAAAGATTATCAGATACGAGCGCCCCGATGCAATAGTGCCGGGTATAGGCGGTCAGACCGGTCTTAATATGGCTATGCTCCTTGAGCGTAAGGGAATTCTTGCCGAGAGCCAGGTTGAGCTTCTCGGTACTTCCAGCGCCAGCATTGAGAGGGCAGAGGACAGAGAGCTCTTCAAGGAGCTTTGCGAGTCCATCGGTGAGCCGGTTATACCGTCGGATATTGCAAACACTCTTGACGAGGCGGTTGCCGCGGCAGAGAAAATCGGCTACCCCGTAGTGCTTCGCCCTGCGTTTACCCTTGGCGGCACGGGCGGCGGCTTTGCGTATAACGAGGAAGAGCTTCGTGAGCTTGCGGTAGGTGCGCTTGCGGCGTCCCCTGTAAATCAGGTGCTCGTTGAAAAAAGCGTGCGCGGATTTAAGGAAATTGAGTTTGAGGTTATGCGCGACAGTGCCGACAACGCCATTACTATATGCGGTATGGAGAACATCGACCCCGTTGGCGTTCATACGGGTGACAGTATGGTTGTTGCTCCCATTCTCACACTTTCCGACGAGCACAGAAAAATGCTTAACGACTCTGCAATCAAGCTTATACGCGAGCTTAAAATAGAGGGCGGCTGTAACGTTCAGTTTGCGCTTAACCCTAATTCGTCCGAGTATTATCTTATAGAGGTTAACCCGAGAGTTTCTCGCTCCTCGGCGCTTGCATCAAAGGCTTCGGGCTACCCGATAGCAAGGGTAACCGCAAAGATTGCGGTGGGTATGACGCTTGACGAAATTAACGTAGCGGGTACTACCGCAGAGTTTGAGCCTGCCCTTGATTATATTGTTGCAAAATTCCCACGCTTCCCGTTTGATAAGTTTACGTCAGTGCCCAACAAGCTCGGCACGCAAATGAAGGCTACGGGTGAGTGCATGGGCATCGGCTCAAATCTTGAAGAGTGCATACTCAAATCCGTGCGCTCGCTTGAAACGGGTGTTTACCACCTCTATATGCCTAAGTTTGATAACAAAACAGACGGTGAGATGCTTGAGTATCTTCGCGAGTTCCACGACGACAATGCGTTTGCTATCGCAGAGCTTCTGCGCCGCGGCCATGGGGTAGACGAGCTTCACAAAATCACTATGATTACCCCGTATTTCCTTGAGAGCTTTAAGAAAATCACCGATATGGAGCGTGAGCTTTCGGGTGCTAAGGGCTCGGTCGAGGTGCTTACCCGTGCTAAGAAAATGGGCTTCTCGGATAAATTTATCGCAAGGCTCTGGGGCACGAGCGAGCTTGAGGTTTACGCTAAGAGAAAGGAATGCTCTCTGACACCCGCATTCCGTATGGTTGACACTGCACACGTGGGTGCGTATATTCCGTATTTCTATTCCTCGTATGAGGGTGAAAATCAGTCGATACACACGGACAGAAAGAAGATTATCGTTCTCGGCGCAGGTCCTATCCGTATAGGTCAGGGCGTTGAGTTTGACTATTCCACCGTGCACGCGGTAAACACTATCCGTAACTGCGGCTACGAGGCTATTATAATTAACAACAACCCAGAAACCGTTTCCACCGATTACACCTGCTCGGATAAGCTCTATTTCGAGCCTCTGACGGTTGAGGACGTTATGGCGGTTATAGAGTATGAAAAGCCCGAGGGCGTTATTGCATCTCTCGGCGGTCAGACGGCTATAAACCTTGCAGCCCCCTTGGCAGAGCGCGGAGTTAAAATTATCGGTACCGACTGCGAGGCTATAGACAGGGCAGAGAACCGCGATACCTTTGAAAAGATACTTGAGAGCCTGAATATTCCCCAGCCCAAGGGTCAGGCGGTAACTAAAATTGAGGACGGTGTGAGAGTTGCCGAAAAGATAGGCTATCCCGTTCTTGTCCGTCCGAGCTTCGTTCTCGGCGGCAGGGCAATGCAGCTTGTCGGTAACGAGGAGCAGCTACGCAATTACCTTAAGACCGCGGTTGAAATTGACGAGGACAAGCCCGTGCTCGTAGACCACTACATTCAGGGTAAAGAGGTAGAGGTTGACGCTATCTGTGACGGACGCGACGTGTTCGTTGCGGGTATTATGGAGCTCGTTGAGCGTACGGGCGTGCACTCGGGTGACTCTATAAGCGTTTATCCCGCCTTCTCAATCTCGGACAAGGTAAAGGGTAAAATTCTCTCCTACTCCAAAAAGCTAGGCCTCGGCATAGGCATTGTAGGTCTTTTCAACATTCAGTTTATAGTTGACGCAAACGAGGACGTTTATATAATCGAGGTTAACCCCCGTTCCTCGCGTACGGTGCCCTTCCTTTCAAAGGCTACCGGCTATTCTCTTGCGGATATTGCAACAGAGGTAATCCTCGGCAAGTCGCTTAAGGAGCTCGGTATATTCGACCTTTATCCCGAGGAGAAAAAGCGCTGGTATTGCAAGGTGCCCGTATTCTCGTTTAAGAAAATCAACGGCATTGACGCGTACCTCTCGCCCGAAATGAAGTCAACGGGTGAGGCTATAGGCTATGACGACGACCTTTACCGTGCGTTCTATAAGGCACTGCAGGCGTCGGGTATGAACGTGCAGAACTACGGCACGGTGCTTGTAACCATTGCCGATGCTGATAAGCAAGAGGCTCTGCCGCTGATACGCCGCTTCTACAACCTCGGCTTTAATATTGAGGCAACGCACGGCACGGCAATGTTCTTAAAGCAGCACGGTATCAGAACCCGTGTAAAGAAAAAGATAAGCGAGGGAAGTCTAGATATTCCGAGCGCAATAAGAGCCGGCCACGTGGCTTACGTTATTAACACATCTGACGTTAATTCGACCGATACCCAAAAGGACGGCCACGAGATTAGAAGCCTTGCGGTTGAAACCAATACCACAATGTTTACTTCTCTTGACACGGTAAAGGTATTACTTGACGTGCTTGAGGATATTACCATCACTATTTCAACAATTGACAGCTAAGTGAGGTTGTAATGAAGGATACTAATCTTACACTCGTATCAAACAGACTTATAGCCAAGAACACCTATGAGGCGCGCCTTGAGGGTGACACGTCGGATATTACTCGCGCAGGGCAGTTTGTGAATATAAAGCTTGACGGCTTTTACCTGCGCAGACCCATATCCGTGTGCGATGTTTTGAATGATACGTTAACTATTATTTACAAGGTTGTGGGCGAGGGAACAGATGTACTGTCAAAGCTGGCTGTCGGCACAGAGCTTGCGGTGCTTACGGGCCTTGGCAACGGATATGACCTGAGTAAGTCGGGCGCTTGCCCCTTGCTTATCGGCGGCGGTGCGGGCGTGCCGCCTATGTACCTGCTTTGTAAAAGGCTGATAGCGGCTGGCAAGACGCCCACTGTAATACTCGGCTTTGGCTCGCGCGACGAGGTGTTTTACGAGGACGAGTTCCGCGCCCTTGGTGCGAGGGTAATTGTAACGACTGCTGACGGCTCTTACGGCATACGCGGCTTTGTAACAGATGCCCTTGACGGTATAGATTACACCTATTTTTATACCTGCGGCCCTGAGCCTATGCTGCGTGCGGTATACAACGCCACCAAAACATCGGGTCAGTTCAGCTTTGAAGAGCGCATGGGCTGCGGCTTTGGCGCGTGCATGGGCTGCAGCTGTAAAACCAAGTACGGTAATAAGCGAATATGCCGTGACGGCCCCGTTCTTGAAAAGGAGGAGATAATATGGTAAACACTAAGGTTTCTCTTTGCGGTATTACTCTTGACAATCCTGTGATACCTGCGAGCGGTACGTTCGGCTTCGGATATGAGTTTGCCGAGCTTTACGACATAAATATTCTCGGCTCTCTTTCCTTTAAGGGCACTACCTTAGAGCCAAGATTCGGCAACCCCACACCGAGAATTGCCGAGTGTAAGTCGGGTATGCTTAACGCAGTAGGCTTACAGAACCCCGGAGTTGACAGGGTTATAAGCGAGGAATTACCAAAGCTTGCCCGTGTATTTCATAAGCCCAGTATGGCAAACGTATCCGGCTTTTCGCTTGACGAGTACGTAAAAACGGTAGAAAAGTTTGACACGGTAGAGGGTATCGGCTGGTTTGAGGTCAATATCTCCTGCCCGAACGTTCACGGCGGCGGTATGAGCTTCGGCACGTCGCCCGAGATGGCGGAGGAAGTGACAAAGGCGGTAAGGCGTGTTACGAAAAAGCCGATAATTATTAAGCTCTCCCCCAACGTTACAGACATCGTGTCGATTGCCAAGGCGTGCGAGGCAGGCGGTGCTGACGGCGTGAGCCTTATAAATACCCTTATGGGTATGCGCATTGATTTGAGAAAGCGTCGCCCCGTGCTGGCAAACAAAACGGGCGGCTTTTCGGGTCCTGCAATTAAGCCGGTTGCTGTAAGAATGGTTTATCAGGTTTTTGAGGCTGTGAAAATTCCAATCGTAGGTATGGGCGGCATCTCAACCGCAGAGGACGTAATTGAATTTATGCTCGCAGGTGCTACGGCGGTAGAGGTCGGTGCTGAAAACCTCGTTAACCCCTTTGCCTGCCGCGACATTATAAACGGCTTGCCCGAGGCTATGGAAAAATACGGAATAAATAATTTAAGTGATATTATAGGAGGCGCACATGGGTCGTGACGTTATTATTGCTTGCGATTTTGCAAGCCGTGAAGAAACACTTAATTTTCTTGATAAGTTTGAGGGCAAAAAGCCCTTTGTTAAAATCGGTATGGAGCTCTTCTATGCAGAGGGCCCCGAAATCGTACGCGAGATAAAAGCAAGGGGTCACAAAATATTCCTTGACCTTAAGCTGCACGATATTCCGAACACTGTAAAAAAGGCTATGGCAGTGCTCTCGCGCCTTGACGTTGATATGACGAATCTGCACGCCGCAGGTACTGTCAGCATGATGCAGGCGGCGCTTGAGGGCCTTACAAGACCCGTCGGCACAAGACCTTTGCTTATCGCGGTAACCCAGCTTACCTCTACGAGTGAAGAGAGAATGAAGTCGGATTTACTTATAAACGAGCCGATTGACAAGGTTGTAATGCACTACGCGGGCTGTGCCAAGACTGCGGGCCTTGACGGTATCGTATGCTCACCGCTTGAGGCAGAAAAGGTGCATAATACGTGCGGTAAGGATTTTATAACCGTAACCCCCGGCGTCAGATTCAGTGACGGTGAGAAGGGCGACCAGGTAAGAGTTATGACCCCTGCCGAGGCAAAGCGCATAGGCTCGGATTACATTGTAGTCGGCAGACCCATAACTGCGGCGGCTGACCCCGTTTTGGCTTATGAGAGATGCGTAAGAGAATTTGTTGGATAGGAGATAGAAAAATGGAGAGCTACAAAAGAGAGTTTATACAGTTTCTTGAGAGCGCGGGCGTTCTTAAGTTTGGTGACTTTACCGCAAAAAGCGGCAGAAAAATACCCTATTTCATAAACGCGGGCGAGATAAAAACGGGCGACCAGATTGCAAAGCTCGGCGAATTCTACGCGAAGAGCTATATTGATAAGCTCGGCAAAGAAAAGAGCGTGCTTTACGGACCTGCATACAAGGGTATCTCAATCGCAGTATCCTCGTCTATTGCATTATCTAAGTGCGGCCTTGACCTGCCGTTCTTCTTTAACAGAAAGGAAGCTAAGGACCACGGCGAGGCCCCTGTTTTCGTAGGATACGTGCCTAAGGATGGCGAGAAAATCGTTATAGTTGAGGACGTTATTACCGCGGGCACTGCAATCCGTGAGAGTATGGAAATTCTTTCGGGTCTAAAGGGTACATCTGTTGCTGCCGTATTCGTTATGGTTGACAGAAAGGAAAAGGGCAAGACCGATATGTCTGCTATGGCAGAGGTCGGCTTGGAGTTCGGCTTCCCCGTATACTCGGTCGTTGACGTGTACGATATTATTGAGTATCTTGAAGAAAAGCCCGAGAACAAAGAGAACGTCGAGCGCATAAGAAAATACCTTGAGGTATGGGGCGCAAAGGCTTAAACTAAATTTACAGGAGATAAAAATGAGAAATCTCGTAAATATACTTGATTTATCAAAAGAGGAGATTGACGCTCTTATTGCAACCGCCTCGGATATGATGCACAACCCCGAGAGGTATGCCGAGAGGGCAAAGGGTAAAATTATGGGTGCGCTCTTTTTTGAGCCGTCGACCCGTACGCGCCTGTCGTTTACCTCTGCTATGATGTCGCTCGGCGGCTCGGTTCTGGGCTTTGACCAGGCTACCAGCACCTCGGTATCAAAGGGTGAAACGCTTTCGGATACCATTCGTATGGTTTCTGCTTACTCGGATATTATAGTTATGCGCCACCCTAAAGAGGGTGCACCCGTTGTTGCCTCGGCTGTAGCCTCTGTTCCTGTTATTAACGCGGGCGACGGCGGACATTTTCACCCGACACAGACGCTTACCGACCTCTTTACGATTAAGGAAAAGCTCGGCAGGTTTGAGGGGCTGACAGTAGGTATTTGCGGTGACCTTAAATACGGCAGAACGGTACACTCGCTAATCTCGGCACTGTCAAGATACGAAGGCATAAGGTTCGTGCTTATATCCCCCGCGGAGCTGCGCATACCCGACTATATAAAAGAGGAGTTTCTTGAAGGGCGCGAGTATACCGAATGCCGTGACCTTGAGGGCGCGATACCCGAGCTCGATATTCTCTATATGACGAGAATACAACAGGAGAGATTTGATAACCGCGAGGAGTATGAAAGACTGCGCGACGTTTATATTCTGAATAGTGAAAAGCTAAAGAATGCAAAGCCAACCCTCTCGGTGCTTCACCCACTGCCCAGAGTTAACGAAATTGACGTTGACGTTGACACCGACCCCCGTGCACACTACTTCGACCAGGCGGCAATGGGCAGATATATACGTATGGCACTTATTCTAAAGCTGCTTGACACAAAGGGAGTTTCGGATAGGCGCGACGTAGGCTTGCCTGACGAGGGGCTTGTATGCACAAATCCGCACTGTATCACGGGCTGTGAGCGCGGAATAAAGAAGCTCTATCACGAGGGTAAATGCATTTATTGCGACCAGACGGCAAGGAAAAAATAACATAAAAAAAGACGGCTGCTCGATACCGCTAGGGTAAAGAACAACCGTTTTTTGTTTTTATTTTACTGAAGCTCGGGCAAGCCCTCGGGTAACTCGTCGGGTACTTCACCCTTTGCAAGTGCATCTGCATAAGCGCTGTAGTATGAGAGAATAGCTCTGTTTATATCCTCGTCGCTAATCTCGCTTACGTCTGCGTAATTGTCTGCAATATAGTTCGACATGTTGTTGAGAGTTTCCTCGTCGATTTCTATATTGTTTTCCTTAAGCGTAGCATCAAGATTCTCCGAAACCGCATTCACGTATTCCTCGTGTGTTTCGTAGTCGCTTGCATTAAGGGCAAGTATCTCGTTGACACCGCTCTTAACGTTATCGTAAACCTCAAGCACGTCCTCGGAAAGACCCATATCGCACATTACCTTTATCGATATTTCGGTAAGCGCGCCTACTATATGAGAGGTACGGGGGTTAACGTAAAGCTCGTCAACAACGTAGTCGATAACCGTCTTGCCGTCAGAGTGCTTGGTAAGCAATACGTCACGCAAAACCGTAGGGTCGTCTTCAAGCGCTGTCAGCACCTCGTAATCTCCGAGAATGAAATACACGTGTAAAACAGTACCGAGGTCGTCTGCAACGTTGTCCTTATTACTGTCGCTGAATACCTTGAAAATCGAGTCTACAAGAGAGGCAAAGGGCTCTTCACCGATAATTACGAGCGTATCGTTTTCTATTGCCGTATTCACTCCGCGCATAACGCCTGCTACAAGAGTTGCGGCATATTCGTCACCGTCAACGATTTCAAGTATTCTTTCAAGCGCTGCCTCAGCTTCAGGCGAGGGAGCCTTCCAGTCAAAGTCTGAGAGCACGTCAGCCTCGCAGTAGATGGCCGCAACCGTCTTTACCTCATTTGTAGCACTCTCTGCCTTTTTGCCGTTTACCGTCATACGGGTAAGATTTTTGAAGATGTAATCGCCGCCGCAGGTATTTATTGCATCAATGACGTAGTTTTCGCTGATATCGTCAATATAGTCCGCGTAAAATTTCTCCGTATCGTTTCTGCTTTCCTCCGCTACCGTTTCTGCGGTGAGCACGGGCTTGATTTCTTCTGCAACGGTAGCAAAGCCTGCAACGGGTAAAAGCACAGCCGCCGCTATAATGGCACCCTCAACCACGCCCATAAGCGCACCGAGTGAGCGGGAGAGCCAGCGTGTACGGCGCTTGGAAAGGCCGAGCACTGCGCACATAAGCCAATATACAAGCCAGCTGAGCAGCTTGAATACGTAGAAGATTATAGCAAATGCTATCGGAATTAAGATAAGAGCTGTAACGAGAGATACAAGCTGAGCGGCTACCTCAGCGTCAAATGAGCCGAGAAGAGCGCGCATATCCTCGCTTAAGAGATTGCCGGCATCGGGATAGTATGAAGAGAGGGCGGCCGCTATATCGTCGAATATATCAATAAGCGTCATTCCCTCGGTTTTCTCGTAAACCACACCGCCGATAGCCGCCGCGGCATAATAAGAGGCTACAGCCGCAAGAGCGATTGAGATGGTTCTTATAACGCTGCGGTAAAAGCCGCGCTTAAAGCCGAACAAAATACCGCTAAGCACAGCTACGGCAAGCACGCCCCATATAGAGAGAGAAACGTACGCACCTATCGTGCCCGCTCCGGTTAAATTTTCAAAATAAGCTACAAGGTTCATATTAACCCCCTTCGTTATCGAAAGTATTTATATATTCTTTATTCTACTATACCGCATTTTAGAGCTTTTGTCAATAACTAATCGGGTATCCATTTTTTGTATTATTGTTTCCGTATGCGACCATCGCTACGCGTTTTTTTGTTTTTTGTTTTTCACTTTTTATAAGCGTTTGGGATTATTTTTCAAAAAACTAAAAAAAAAGCTCTTTTTTACATTTAAAATGTCGCATTTATCCATTTACTTTTCGCGCGTTACTTGCTACAATAGCATTGATATGTACACTTAAAGCACGCAATTTAATTTTACTAAACATTATATTGTTCCCAAAGGAGTTTTTTGAAATGGCAGATTTAAAGGCAGGCTTTTATACAGCCCTTGGTACACCCCTAGACAAAAACGGTGACGTAGTAGAGGCATCTCTTCGCCGACAGATTGACATGCAGATTGAGGCAGGTGCATCAGGCCTTCTTCTTCTCGGCTCTATGGGTATCCAGGCAGCAGTAAAGACAAGCGCATGGGCAAAGGCAACAGAGATTGCAGCTGACCAGGTAAACGGCAGAGTAGCACTCTTCGTAGGCGCTATGGACTGCTCCGGCTGGAGAGTAAAGGAAAGACTTGCTATGCTCAAGGGTCTTAACATAGACGGTGTTGTTCTTACAGCGCCTTACTATTCACCCGTTAGCCCTGCCGGTCTTTATAAGTATTTCAGCGAGGCGGCTGATGCTACAGAGCATCCTCTTTACCTCTATGACCTTCCCAGCGTAGCACAGGTGAGCCTTGGTTTTCCGCTCGTTTCACAGCTTATAGATGCGGGTAAAATCAAGGGTATCAAGTCAGGCAATATCGTTCTTGCCCGTCAGATTCACTTTGAGTATCCGGATTTTGATGTTCTTTTCAGTAACATTGACGCTTTCGACGTTGCTCTTTCATTTAGAGGTACCAACAAGGTTCTTGACGGAATGTTCGCGTGCACACCTAAGAATGCAAAGCTTTTTGTTGAGGCTTACAAGGCAGGCGATATTGAGTCTGCAGGAAAATACCTCAATAAAATTCTTTGGTTCAGAGATCAGCTGATTGGCGGTCACCCCGGCACAAATCTTTTGTATGTATTTACGGTTGCTATGAACCTTCTCGGTATGGACGGCATATATTGCCCTGACTATTTCTATACTCCCGAGGTTGATATTACTGCTAAGGTAAGAGAACAGCTTGAGTCTATAGGCGAGCTTTAATAGGAGATAATTATATGAATAAGATGTTCACCGGCTTTGGCCGTGTTTGTATTACTCCGCTACTCGGAACACCAATTGTTGGATATTTTTATGAAAGGCGTACAGAGGGTGTGCTTGACGATTTGTATACCGCTGCGGTTTCTTTTTCATTAGGGAACACAAAGGCGCTCGTTATTTCTGTTGAGATATGCGAGATGTCAACTGCACAGTGTAATGCCTTCAGACTTGAGATAGCAAAAGCCACAGGAGTTGATAAGGACGCTATATTTATCAACTGCTCGCACACTCACACGGGTGCACAGGCGGGCACGGTATGCGATTTGGGCACGGGTACGTCTTGCCCCGAGTATGAGGAGTTCTTGCTCGGTGCGATGGTTGAGGCGGCAAAGCTGGCCATTCTCGACCTTAAGCCTACCTGTATTTCATATGCAAAGGGTGAGGCCAAGGGCATATCCTTCGTGCGCCGCTTCAGAATGAAGGACGGCGGTGTACAGACCAACCCCGGCGTAGATAACCCCGATATAGACCACGCTCTTGGCGAGCCGACAGAATCTGCACAGCTTATTCTTCTTGAGCGAGAGGGGGCTGACGATATATACATCGTTTGCTACGGCACTCACGCAGATACCGTTGGCGGTAATTACATAAGCGGTGACTGGCCGGGCTTTGTAGTAAGAACCGTAGAGGGCGCGATACCCGACTCAAAATGCCTGTTCCTTACGGGCTCTCAGGGTAACGTTAACCATATCAATCCAAAGCCAACAAAGGCAGACAGACGCGGTCTTGATTATAATACGTTTGACGGTGTACCCCGCGGATACGCACATGCAAAGCACATGGGCCGTGTAGTGGCGAGTGCTATACTTGCAATAGCAGGTAAAACTGTAGATATTGAGCCGTCAGAGATAAAATTCGGCATAAAAGAAATAAGCATACCCTCGCACAGAGAAAATCACAGAGAGGCCGAGGCGCGCCGTATTCTAGAGCTTTACAACAGCGGCAAGCAGGAAGAGCTGCCCTACAAGGGTATGGAGCTTACCACCGTTGTTGCAGAGGCAAACAGAATAGTAAGCCTGCTAAGCGGGCCTGACAGCTTCGAGTTTGTGCTCAGCGCAATTTCAATCGGTGATATGGTTATTCTCGGTGTGCCCGGTGAGCTGTTCGTTGAAATTGGCAGAAAATGCGAGGCACAGTCGGAGTTTCCCGCAACGCTTGTTTGCTGCTTAACTAACGGCGGCGATGCATATTTTCCGACCGAGGCTGCATACGACGAGGGTGGATATGAGGCAAGAAGCTCTTGCCTTGACAGAAGCGTTGAGAAAATAGTTCTTGACGGTGTGAGAGAGCTCTTTTCAGAGCTTAAATAAAATCTAATGAGGAAAAACAATGATTTCTTGTACGGAATTTATACCGCTTTACAGCGAGTTTTTTAAGTATCTTGAAAAAAACTGTGGCGGTGAACAGGCAGTAACGGATTATTGGATTCACCTTTCTGATACCTCTATAGGCGATAAATCAAACCCTAACTCGCTTGCGGCTAAGTGCGAGCTTTTAGGTGGATACGAGGGCTCCCGTGCATATTGGGGGCATACCCTAACCGAAGAGGCGTGCGACTTATATGAGATTTGTAACCCTAAAGAGCAGTATACGTATTCTGTTATGAGGTACTGCCCGTCAAGAGGCATGCTTAATTCTCTTGAGCACGTTGAGCCTTATCACGATTATTGCAAGCACTGCAAGGTTATTTACTCACGCGTTCTTGAAAAGTACGGTATAGTTTACGAGCGCGACCACTCGGAGATTAATAAAGCAAGATGTAAGTCTATACTTTACAGAAAGGGTCACAAGCCCGATTTTGACTACACTGTTCCCACACCCGACTGTGTCGTAAACGACCTTAAGCGCGAGGGGGCAAAATATCTTCACCGCGACTTTCATCTTCTTGGCGATAACGCGCTAAGCTACTGCGCGGATAAGTTTGGCAGGGATGGCGTACGGGGATTCCTTCGTGATTACGCAAAATACTACTACGCACCCAAAATTGCTAAGTTCCAGAGTGAGGGACTGCCCGCTGTAAAGGCGTGGCTTGAAAGGCTTTACGAGGTTGAAGAGGCTTCGGAGGTTTTGCATATCACACTTACGGGTAATGAGCTATCTGTTGTTATCGACAAATCTCCCGTTATTGAGTATATGCACTCACTTGGTAAAGAGCCGAGCGAGTATTATATTGAGCAAACGCGCACCCTCTACGCCGCTATGGCAGAGGAAGCAGGTCTTGGCTTCTCGCTTGACAAGTACGACGAGAAAACAGGTGCGGCTGAATATAGGTTTTATTTAATTTAAAGGTAAAAAAAGGGGGAGCGCTAGCTCCCCTAAAACACGAAACAATGAAAACACATGACATAAATCACCAAATACATGTTGAGCGAGATATAAATATTCACCTTGAAAACAAAAAGGTCAGCATACATTTCTTCTGGTTTATTTGGATTCTTTACGCTGTAGTGTCAATGACTAAAAACTGCTTTAGCGCTGCTATGGCAGATATAGTTGCCGAAGGCTTTATGCTTAAGTCGCAAACGGAGCTTATAACCTCAATGTTTTACATAGTTTATACACCTATGCAGATTGTCGGCGGTATAGCAGCAGATAAAATCAGTCCGGAAAGACTTATAAAGATAGGTCTTATCGGTGCTGCAATTTCCAACACGGTTATATTTTTCTTTAACACAAGCTATCCGATTATGATAGCTGCTTGGATATTCAATGCGGTTGCGCAGTTTGGTATATGGCCGTCAGTATTTAAGATTGTTTCTTCTCAGTGTATACGCAGTGACAGACCTAAAATGTTTTTTCTTATCAATCTGAGCTTCAATGCAGGTCTGGTTTTAAGCTATGGAGTAGGTGCTATTCTTACCGATTGGCGTATGAATTTCTCCATCTCCGCAGTAGCGCTTTTGATTTGCGCCGTTGCACTGCATTTTTATGACAGGCATGTTGACAAATATATGCTTTGGGATAAAGTAATAGAAGCTAAGCCAATAGATAAATGTGATAATACCGGCAAAAATATTAGCACTTTGGGCCTGTTCTGCTCAAGCGGATTTTTTCTTCTTCTCGTAGTTGTGTTCCTGCGAGATTCGTTCAGCTCAATAGTAAAGCGTATTTCCGCAACAATGCTTGACGAAACCTTCGGTGTCGGACCGTCGTTAGGCACGTTTATGAGCACACTGATTATTGTGTCGATTCTCTTAGGTATAATCGCTGTAAGCGCTATGATATCACATAGTCTGATAAAAAATTACGTAATGGGCACACTCATAGGCCTTATTGTTTCTACCGTGCTTGCGCTATTGTTTGTTTTTGCACCGAGTGTTGCTACGAACGTTATTTTGATGTGCCTTATGGCTGGATTCTCAAACGGTATAGCTGTGTTTACGACGTTTATAAATTCTTCCTTTACAAAATACGGCAAAAACGCTACTGCGGCAGGTATCTCCAACGCCGCCAGCGCGTGCGGATTTGTAGCACCGCTTATTGCTGTGCTGATACAGGAGAATAGCGGTTGGAGTGCAGTAAAGATACTGCTCGTTGTTATCGGTGCTCTCAGTGTAATATTATCACTTATTCTTCTTCCGATTTACAATAGATTTAAAAAGCGCGAGGCAGAAGAGGAAAGGGCAAAAGAGAAAAGCATAAGCGCCGTTTAACGAAACTTATAAAAATAAAATATAAGCTATGCGGCAAGGGATATCCCGAGATACGCATAGCTTTTTATTTTTGTGCGAATTAAACAAAAAAACAGGACGCCTAAAGCCGCCCTACAAGAATAATTCTATCATAAAAGAATTTAGCTGTCAAGTTTTTTCTCATAATTCGATATAATTAGGCTATAATTTTTACACTTTGTACATAACTTACAAAAATAGATGTAAAAATTCAGAAAATATGTTTACAACCACCAAGTTTTATGCTATAATAATAGTGCGGAGAGGGTGAAGCGCCACGCTCTCGCCCCATCCGAATTCTAGCGAAAGGCGCGCCCGTGCAAACGGGCAGACGGTATGGCGGTATGAAAATTTCGATTTACGGCAAGCAAATGACAGTGCGTGAGAGCCTTAAGAGTGCGGTAGAGAAAAAGCTATCAAAGTTTGATAAATTCTTCGGCTCAGATACCGAGGCGTTCGTAACCTGTAAGGTACGTAAAGGAGTTAAGATAATCGAAATTACCGTAAATTACGGCGGAACAACCTTCCGCTGTGAAGAGGAAAGTGACACGTTCTTGAATGCACTTGATAGAGCTATAGAGGGTCTTGAAAGACAGATGCGCAAGAACAAAACCAGAATTGAAAAGACAGTTAGACGCGGCGCGTTCGTTCTTGCAGAGGATGATGACGACGAGTATATCGAAGAGGGTGAGTTTGAGATAAGGGTGAAGACGTTCCCCTTTAAGCCTATGACTCCGGAGGAGGCAGTATTGCAAATGAACCTTCTTGGGCACAGCTTTTACGCATTCAACGATGCTGATACGGGCAAAACCGCAGTCGTATACAAACGCAAAGAGGGTAGCTACGGAATGATTGCGCCCGAATAATGGGCACGGGACGGGAGTTTCCCCGAGAAAGTGAGAAAGGACCAATGCAGAATTAAGCTTATCGGCTAATAAGAACGCAAAGCCCTCGTGAATATATATTTTTCACGTTCTTATCCACCAAAGGCTAAAAGGCGCGGGCGATACAGGCGTATATAAGAAGTATCACAGCGGGAGCTTGTGTGCCGTGTTATATAGTTAGCGTGTACCGTGATACACCGCGGAAGAGGTAAATAAACAAAGCCCTGTAGGGCGTGACTTAAAGGTATAAGCCAATGTACTAAGGTAATTTAAATTGAACGAAACTTGTGAACAGTCAGAATTTTTACAATTGAATAATTTTGTTAAGATAGTCTTTCCAAAGATTATAAAAACCCCGTAAGGCTCGCCAAAGAATAAGGCAAAGGGTGCTTACGGGGTATATTTTATTTTTTATTTGATTTTGCTTTAAGCTCTTTGATTACAAGAAGTGCTGACATCTCGCGTGCCAGCTTGCGGTCGGGTGCCGTGCCTGTTGCTTTAATGCCGAGATAGCTGCATTCAACGCGGTATTCGGTAACGCCTTTTTGAAGTTCAGCTTCACCGAGGTCGCGAAAGCGGGGCAATGGTGCCTTAGCAGAAAGGGCAATATCCTTTAGTTTTTTTGCTGAGCCGGTAGGGTCGGGCAGTGGGTTATCCGCTTTTTTTGCCTGTGCTTTATGTTGTGTATTTTTTGCGGTAGGTGCTACCCGTGTTGCGTTTTTGTTGGATATTTGCGGCTTATCCTCGCGTTTTTTTAATATTTCTAGTGCTGCTCTAGCACACTCGGTGTCTGCCGCCTTTAAGTTCTTGCCGCTGCCCTCGGCTATTTTCTCACCGCCAATATATACTGCTCTGTGATATACCTTTTTATGGTCGGGGCCTGACTCTGAGAGGGTTTTGTATTCGGGGGCGGGTAGCCTGCGCTTTTTATCCGCACACCATTCCTGCAGCTCACCCTTGGCGCTTCCCGTAGCTCTGCCCTCGCTCTTATATACGCTCATATCAAGCATTTTTCCGACAGCGCCCATAACCTTAGCCATATCAAGGCCCGAGTCAATATAGATAGCACCTATAATACTCTCAAAAAGGTCTTCCATAACAGAGGGTTCTTTGGCTATACCGAGCTTTGAGTCACCCTCGCCCATAATAAGATACCTCTCAAGACCCAGCGCGGCAGTGCTTATTGACAAATTACGCTTGTCGGAAAGCTTAGATTTAATATTTGAAAAATCACCCTCGCCAAGCTCTGTTTTGATACCGTACTCATACCTCTCGGTTAGGTCGGAGAGCAGGCTCGTTATAATGCTAATTGATAAAACTCCGTCACCGATAAACTCAAGTACCTCGTTTGATTGTGGGGACGGACCCCTTTTGCTCTTATGCTCGTTGCAAAAGCTTGTGCGTGTAAAGCTTTGTGTCAGCAGGGATTTATCCTTAAATACGTAGCCTATTTTACCTTCAATTTCTGAAATATGACGTGAAAAATTTTTAATATTCATATTAACTCCCCGTCGGGTAGTCTATATTCTGCATATAAAAAGCCTTATGCGGAATATGGAATATCCGACTAAATTTTATACAAGATAATTATACCATTCATTTAAGCTATTTGTCAAGTACGCATATTTCCTTCTCCGCTTTTTGAACTTTACCATCAGAATTTGAGTCAAATAGCTTAAAAATGTAAATAATAGTAGTCAAAAACTAATTAAAATAAACCAATCTTGATGTTAAAACAAGAGCTTAGAGAGCGGCATCTTCACATTGCTCCTTTAAATCCACGACCTTAAATCGGATTTTGAGGAAGCTTTATGAGTGCAAGTGTCTGCCAAGAGTTGACAAAATAACAAAATAATGTTATTATATACTTTAGCGCTCGCGTACACGCATATGCGTTTTGAGCTCTATACGCTCTCTTCTTTTGTTTTTGGAGTTTTTATGTACAGAGCTAAGGGCGCACAGCTTTTTGTGATACTGCAATTTGTCAGCGACGTTTTTATAAGCTTTATATCGGCACTTGCCTCGTATATTATTACCCTTGCCGCAGTTGGCGAGGGCGGCGCGCCGGCAATTGAGTCGTCTAAGCTGATGCTCGGCATTTTTACAGCGGTGCTTATGCAATCCTTTTTATTTATGGCGGCAAGCGGCTACCTTAATATACGGGGCGGCGCACACAGATATTTACGCACGCTTTCGCTGAATCTGCCGTTTTTTATGCTTGCAACCCTCGGGGCTTATATAGTGTCTGATGGCGGCAGTATGCGATTTATATACTTTTGGATTATTGCGTCATTTATCGTAAGCTCTGCGATGCTGCTTTTGAAAATGGCAGTAACGTCAAAGCTTATGGCTGCTATTGATAGGTACGCATACAGCCTCTCTCGGGTTATTATAGTCGGTGATAATAGGGAGAGTGCAGGCAAGCTTGCAAAAGAGATTGCGCGCAGCGCCTCTTCAAGTATGATGCTTATAGGTTGTGTCAGCAAAAATCCTTTAGACGTTGTTGGGTGTGAGAGGCTTGGCAATCCCTCGGATTTAGAGAATATACTTGATAAGCATAGACCGACTCACGTGGTTTTTGCACCTGATTCGTTTGACAGAAAAGAAATTATCGGTCTTGTCAATCTATGCACAGACAGGTGCGTTAAGGTGTATTTTTTACCTGTTATATACGATTATTTCAGGTCTGTCAGGCAAATTGAGCAAATCGGTAGTATACCGCTTATAAACGCGCACGCAAACCCGCTTGACGATAGATTAAGTGCGGCAGTAAAGCGCCTTTTTGACCTTTTCGGCTCGCTAATTCTGATATTCGTTACCTTGCCCTTGATGTTATTTGTTGCGGTTGGCGTTTATCTATCCTCACCCGGCCCTATTCTCTTTCGTCAAAAGCGTGTAGGTAAAATGGGTAAGGAGTTTACTATGCTCAAATTTCGCTCAATGAGGGTAAACTCTAAGTCAGACAGTGCCTGGTCAAATAGCAGTGACGACAGAAAAACAAAATTCGGTGCATTTATAAGGCGCACCTCACTTGACGAGCTGCCACAGCTTTTCAACGTGCTGGCAGGGCAGATGTCACTTGTCGGTCCGCGCCCTGAGATACCATATTTAGTTGATTATTTCAAAGACAGAATACCGCTTTATATGGTAAAGCATTACGTAAAGCCGGGTGTTACGGGTCTGTCGCAGGTCAGGGGCTTGCGCGGTGATACCTCTGTTGAAAAGAGGATTAACACCGATATCGAATATATTGAAAATTGGTCGCTTTGGCTTGACCTGACTATACTTTTATATACGCCGATAAGGTTGCTTAATAAGCAGGAGCGGTACGTTAAGCCAAGTCATAAGGATATAGAAAACGTCACACGGAGAGCATCTTTTAGAGGTAGTGGCGCAAAGGCAGAGCATAGGCTTGACACAGAGCATATACGGGGGAGAATTCTTTACGTAGCCTCTACCGTGTCGCATATAAACAGCTTTCACACCGAGTATATAGAGGCCTTAAGGTGTGATGGATATGACGTTTATACTCTTGCGCGCGGTGACGGTGCGGATTATAATATTCCGTTCGATAAAAGTATGCTTTCTGCACAAAACAGAGCCTGCCGTGCCGAGATTAAAAAGATTATACGCCAAGGTGGCTTTGACGCTATGGTGCTCAATACCTCACTTGCCGCCTTTCATACAAGGCTTGCTCTATCAAAAAAAGGTAGACCGAGGGTTGTAAATATAGTACATGGGTACCTTTTTTCGCCGGTAGTGCCTCTTTTTCGCCGAATACTCCTCTTGTGTGCTGAGAGGCTTGTAGCTTCACGCACAGACTGTATAGTAGTTATGAATGAAGAGGATAGAAAAGCAGCAATCAAATATAAGCTCACGCGCGGCAGGGTGATAATGTGCCGCGGTATGGGTGCTAAGGCGCGCCCGATTTTAACAAGCCCCGAGAGGATAAGACTTGACACGGGGGCAGAGAATAAGTTCGTTATGGCGTTTGTCGGTGAGCTTTCCGAGAGAAAAAATCAGCGTTTTCTTATCTATGCTATGAACGAAATCAAGGAAAAAATACCCGAGGCCGAGCTTTGGCTGATAGGTGACGGGCCGCGTGAAAATGAGCTGCGCGAGCTTGCGCGCTCTGTTGACCTTACCGGCTCTGTAAAGTTCTTTGGCAGGCGAGAGGATGCGTGCGATTTTATGCGTGCGTGTGACCTATACGTAAGTGCCGCTACTGTAGAGGGCATGCCGTTTAATATAATCGAGGCTATGGGGTGCGGCAAAACCGTGCTTGCCTCGGCAGTTAAAGGCCACACGGATATAATCGAAGAGGGCAAATCGGGCTTTCTTTTTAAGTACGGTGACACCCGTGAATTTGTAGATAAGGCAGTTGCTATTTACAAGGGTGAAGAGAGGCTCTCTGTATCCGATATTTACGCAAGATACCTTGACTATAGCCGTGAAAGGGTGTTCCCCGAAACCTATCGTTTGATAAAGGAAGCGATAGAGAATGATTAAAGAGAAATTTATTTTACCCGTAAGGGATATAATATCACGCCTTTATCTTAGTGCTTATTACCCTGTGCTTGTGGGTGCGCTCGTCTTTTTTGCGCACGCGTTTGGCATAGAGCTTTACCTTGGCTGTATAAATATCGTATTAACCTCTTTGGGGCTTTTGTTTACGGGCAGGGCGCGGCCGCTTATATTTTTCACCGTCAGCTTTGCATATCAGATTTCGCGCACAAATTCTCCCGGTATACCAAATCCGAGTGACTATTATTTCAGCTCGTGGCGCTTACCCGTCTTTATTGCGCTTGTTGCACTTTTTCTTATATCGGTTTCGGTTTATTCTGTGCGGGCGCGTCTTTTTGAGAATGCTCGGCTTTTAACACCGCTATTGTTGCCTATATCTTTACTTTCTTCGGCTTTTATTTTGAACGGCGCATTTTCGGATAGGTGGAGTGCTAAGAGCCTTGTTTTCGGCATCTTAGAGGTGCTTTGCTTCTCTGTAATTTTTATCTTTTTCTATCTCGCCTTGCTTCGCGAAAAAGAGGGGCTTGTAGATTATTTGACTTATTGCCTTGCCGCCGTGGCTGTCGTTATTTGCCTTGAGGTCCTGTGGTGCTATCTTGTCACAGATAACCCCGCAAAGGAAAATATCGTTTTCGGCTGGGGCATATGGAATACCGCGGGTGCGTCGCTCACCATACTGCTCCCGGCTCTGCTTTACGGCTTTGCCGTTCGTGACCGCCGTTATTTGCCGGTTTTTACTCTCACCTTTTTATGCGCGATGCTCACACAGTCGCGTAATGCTCAGCTTTTCGGCATCTTAATAACCGTGCTATGTCTTTTTGTATTTGTGCTTTACGGAAAAAAGCGAGCCTTTGCGTGTTTTTCTTTAGTATTAGCGGCTTTTGCGGCTGTTTTAATATTTTTGGCTCTCGGGGATTTGGCAGCGGAATTTTTAACTCGGTTTTTTGACGACAACGGCAGAATAAAGCTCTGGCGTATGGGTATTGATAATTTTCTCTCTGCACCCATATTCGGCGTCGGATTTTTCGGTGCGGATTTCGGCACCTTCTTTACCGCTGACTTTTTGCCTACGATGGCGCATAACACCTTTATCCAGCTGCTCTCTTCTATGGGGCTATACGGGCTTTTTGCATATCTTTTTTACAGGGGTGCGACGCTCGTGCCGTTTATAAAAAAGCATTCGTTCTCAAAAACGATGCTCGGTCTATGCTGTCTTGTATTTTTACTTGAAAGCTTGCTTGACAATTTTGTATTCTTCTTTTTGCCGACTCTGCAATACACCGTTATTCTGGCATCAATTTATGCTACAGACACAGCGGGGCGGAAAAATTATCTTTGAAAGGAATAGGTATGTCCGATTTAATCACTTCTATGCACAACGAAATAAAAAGGAGGCGCACCTTTGCGATAATCTCGCACCCCGACGCAGGTAAAACAACGCTTACAGAGAAATTCCTGCTCTACGGCGGTGCTATTCAAAGTGCGGGCTCTGTAAAGGGTAAGCAGTCTGATAAGCACGCGGTTTCCGACTGGATGGATATTGAAAAGCAAAGAGGTATCTCTATCACCTCGTCTGTTATGCAGTTTGAGTATAACGGCTACTGCATCAATATTCTTGACACGCCCGGCCACCAGGACTTCTCTGAGGATACCTACAGAACGCTTATGGCGGCTGACAGCGCGGTAATGGTTATAGACGCCGCAAAGGGTATTGAGCCGCAGACTCGTAAGCTCTTTAAGGTCTGCGCTATGCGCGATATTCCTATTTTTACCTTTATAAACAAGCTTGACCGTGAGGCTAAGGACCCGTTTGATTTGCTTGACGAACTCGAGAGCGAGTTCGGTATCGGCACCTATCCTATGAACTGGCCAATCGGCTGCGGTCAGAAGTTCCGCGGAGTTTATGACAGAAACGAAAGGCAAATACTTTTCTTTGACGACGCGCACAGGGGCCGTGAGCTTATACACGGAGTAAAGTGCGATATTACCGAAACAGAAAAGCTTGACGGGCTTATCGGTGAGAATATGCGCGAGGAGCTTGTTGAACAGATTGAGCTGCTTGACGGTGCGTCGTTTGACTTTGACCTTGAAAAGGTAAGGCACGGTAAGCTCTCGCCTGTATTCTTCGGCTCGGCTCTTAATAACTTCGGAATAGAGCCATTCCTTGAGCATTTCCTTGAAATGACTACCTCGCCACTGCCGAGATTTGCAGAGGGTGAGCTTATAGACCCGTTTGACGATAAATTCACTGCATTCGTATTCAAGATACAGGCGAATATGAATAAGGCGCACAGAGATAGAATTGCATTTATGCGTATCTGCTCGGGCAAGTTTGAGCGCGGGCGCGACTACTACCACGTTCAGGGTGCAAAATCCTTCCGCCTCTCCCAGCCTCAGCAAATGATGGCAGATGCCCGTGAGGTTATAGACGAGGCGTATGCGGGAGATATAATCGGCGTATTTGACCCCGGTATTTTCTCTATAGGCGACACTGTGTGCGAGAAGGGTGAAAAAACGCGCTTTGAGGGTATACCCACCTTTGCGCCCGAGCACTTTGCTATGGTAGAGCAGGTGGACTCTATGAAGCGTAAGCAGTTTGCCAAGGGTATGAACCAGATAGCACAAGAGGGTGCGATACAGATATTCTTTGAGCCGAACTCGGGTCTTGAAAGAGTAATCGTCGGTGTTGTAGGCGTATTGCAGTTCGAGGTGCTTGAGCACAGACTCAAGAGTGAGTACGGCTGTGACCTCAGGCGCACGAATCTTAACTATCAGCAAATACGCTGGATTGATAACGAGGGGCTTGACCCCAAAACGCTTAAGCTCTCGCACGATACGAAATGGGTGCAGGACTTCAGAGGTAAAAATCTGCTTATTTTCACCAGTGAGTGGAGTATTCGCTGGGTGCTTGAGGATAACCCCGAGCTTAAGCTTTCCGAATTCAGTAAGAATGATTGAGTGACAGATATGAGAATGAGAAAAAAGAAGCACGGTATGGAAAGACTGCAAGAGTGCCGTGAATATATTTATACACACACGGGTGAGCCGCTTTCTGACCCTGCAGGCGAGGTTTTCGGTGTAACAGACCGCCCCGTGTATCTTGAAATAGGCGCTGGCAAGGGCGGCTTTGCAACGGGTATGGTAAAGCAAAATCCCGACGTTTGCTACTTTGCTATGGAGAGAGTTACAGACTGTGTCGTTCTTGCTTCCGAGAGGGCGCAGGCCGAGGGTGCATCAGGCTCGCTCCGGTTTATTATCGATACGGCAGATAATCTCACTAAGATTTTTGCCCCCGGCACCGTTGACCGAATATTCCTAAATTTCTCCGACCCGTGGAGCAAAAAGGGTTACGCAAAGCGCCGCCTCACCCACAGAAGGTACCTTGCGGTTTATATGAATTTACTTAAAGAGGGCGGCAAGCTGACCTTCAAGACCGATAACGTTGGCCTTTTTGATTTTACGCTTGAGGAGCTTTCGGCGTGCTCTATACCGCTTGATAAGCTGACACGGGATTTACACGCCTCAGAATGGAACGAGGGTAACGTTGTTACCGAATACGAGGCAAGCTTTTCCTCTCAGGGTGTGCCAATCAATATGCTTGAGGTTACAAGACCTGATAAGGTAGAGCTTGAAATTGCGCCCGAGCTTTCGCGCGACAGAGTAGTTTACAAAAGGCAGGAATAATTTCTTATGAACGAAGACTCCTTGATACATCAGGGTCACAGGTCGCGTATGCGTGACAAGCTCTCCCTACACGGTGCAAGGATTTTTGACACCTACGAGCTGCTTGAAATGCTCCTATATCTGGCAATACCCTGTAAGGATACAAACCCGATAGCAAAGCGCCTGCTCAAAAAATTCGGCTCGCTTGAAGGAGTGCTTAGTGCCGATGCGTGTGAAATTATGACGGTTGAAGGCGTCGGTAAGCGTGCATCAGAGCTGCTTTCGGTTGTGGGTCGATACAAAGAGGCGCTTGAATACACAAAGGAAAATAAAGGCGGCCTTACCTTTGACAATTTTCATAAGGCAGGCAAATACATAGTCGATTACTTCGGGGCGAATGAGAGTGAAACGGTTGCCGTTCTGCTCCTTGACAACGGTATGCGTATGCTATCGCTTGAAACTATAAAATGCAAGCATTTCGGCACTGCCGCAGTTAAGCCGAGATTCTTTCTTGACGCGGTGGCGCGCACGGGTGCCGGTAACGTTATAATTGCCTGCAACCACAAATACGGCGCGCTCTTTATGACCGACTCGGAGCTTGCAAGCTATAAAAGTGTAAAAATGGCGCTTGACGACATAAAGGTGCCCGTTGCGGCAAGCTATATAGTGTCCGGTAACCGATATACACGTATAGGCTCCGACCTGCGCGCGACCTTCTCGGCACCGAGTGCGGAGTATGAGAGCTTTGTCGGCAGTATAAGAGAGGGGGTATTTACCGTTGAATAACGAGCTTGCCGCTTTTCTTGCAGACTACCTTAAATTTACTCTCGGACAGGATGCGGCCGTACGTGCCGCAGAGGGGCTTAGCGAAAAATACGGCTCACTTGGCGTTATCGCATCGTCTGCTACTCGCGAGCTTGCGGCGAGTGTGGGTATGACGGATGCCGCGGCACTCTCACTCAAGCTTTTGGCCTATGTTCATTCTCGCAGTATAACCGACAAATTTCAAAGACCCGAGAGGTATAGCGAAGAGGAGCTTAGGGAATATATCACAGCCCTCTTTCACGGCCTGTCGGTTGAAACGGTTTATTGCCTGCTGCTTGATAAGAATATGAGGCTGATAGGCACCGAGCATCTCGGTGAGGGTACGGTTAACTCCTCGGAGATTTATCCGCGCAGAATACTTGAATGCGCGTGCAGAAGAGGTGCTGCCGGCGTAATTATAGCGCATAACCACCCTAAGGGCACGGCCGAGGCATCAGAGGCCGACCTCATAGGTACGAGCTTTATAAGAAACGTCTTACAGGGTGCGGCTATTGACCTGTTAGGCCATTATCTTGTTGCGGATAACGAGTGCGTCAAAATGGACGCGGAAATTTTTAAGTAAAACAGAGCATTATGAAGTTTAACATTGTGAGCGTGTCAAAATAACTATGAATTTTTAGGCGCAAATGCCAATAATTATTTACATTAGGTGGTGAAATGAAAATTATTGAAAACAAGGTGCTTGAGGGCGAGCGTGCGCTGTTTGCAAGCTCCGGTGCGGATATACGCGGCTGTACCTTTCAAAACGGAGAGTCACCCTTAAAGGAGAGCTCGGATTTAAAAATTACAAACACTCGCTTTTCCTGGAAATACCCGCTCTGGTACTGTAATAGGGTTGAGGTAACGAATACACGCCTTGACGAAACTGCAAGAAGCGGTATATGGTACACTCACGGCATTTCTATGATAGATTGCGAGATTTTAGCACCCAAAACCTTCCGCCGTGCAAGCGGTATTACGCTGAATAGGTGTAATATGCCGAACGCGCTTGAGAGTATGTGGGACTGTAAGGACGTTAAGCTCACAGACGTAAGTATTGCAGGCGACTATTTTGCTATGAACTGTGAAAACATTGAGTGCGATAATTTAAGCGTTGATGGTAACTACGTCTTTGACGGCGGTAAGAATATCGTCGTACGCAACTCGCGCTTGATTTCGAAGGACTCGTTCTGGAACTGTGAGAACGTAACCGTTTACGACTCGTATATTGACGGTGAGTATATAGGCTGGAATTCGAAAAACGTTACATTTATCAACTGCGAGATACGCTCAAACCAGGGGCTTTGCTATATGGAAAATCTCGTTATGAAAAACTGCGTTTTGCGAGAAACCGACCTTGCGTTTGAATATTCGACGGTAGATGCCGAGATATGCTCTCATATAGACAGTGTTAAAAACCCCACCTCGGGTGTAATTTGTGCCGAGAGTATAGGTGAAATTATACTGGAAGAGGAAAGGGTAGACACCAAAAAGACCTTGATAAAAGTTGGAGCTAGAAAATAATGAATGAGCTTGATTTTGATAGGCTGACCGACAGGTCGGGCACGCTCTCATATAAATGGTGTGTTGGCGAGGGTGAACTCCCTATGTGGGTTGCTGATATGGATTTTGAAACCGCACCCGCTGTAAAGCGCGCTATTGTAAAGAGGGCAGAGCACGGCATTTTCGGCTACACGGATACCCCTGATGCATATTTTAAGGCACTCTCGGGATATTGGGCACGTAGGCACGGCTTTGAGATTCCCACCGAGTGGCTTGTATATTCAAACGGCGTTGTTGCGGCAATTTCTTCCCTGGTGCGCAGACTCTCACAGCCTGCTGAGAGCGTGCTTATACAGGCGCCCGTGTATAATATTTTTTACAATTCAATACTTAATAACGGCAGGCGCGTGCTCAGCTGCGACCTTGTATATGATAAGGGTGAGTACAGTATAGACTTTGATGCGCTGGAAGAAAAGCTGTCACTGCCCTCGACTACCCTTATGATTCTATGCAACCCCCATAACCCCGTAGGTAAGGTGTGGTCGCGTGAGGAGCTTGCACGTATAGGCGAGCTCTGCAAAAGGCACGGCGTTACCGTAATCTCGGACGAAATTCACTGTGATTTCGTACGCCCCGATTTATCTTATATTCCCTTTGCATCTGTCAGTGATACCTGTGCCGATATTTCGGTAAGCTGCGTTTCCTCGTCCAAGACCTTCAATATCGCAGGCTTGCAGTCTGCGGCGGTTTTTGCCAAAAATCCACTCCTGCGCTACCGTGCTTGGCGCGGTATAAATACCGACGAGGTGGGTGAGCCCAACGCATTTTCAATGACCGCCAATATTGCGGCGTATACCGAGTGTGACGAATGGGTAGACGCGCTTGTGGAGTACGTTTTTGAGAACAAGAGGCTCGCGTGTGAATATATAAATGGAAGAATTTCGGGGCTCAGTGTTAAAAATTCGGACGCAACCTACCTGCTTTGGATTGATATTTCAGCTACCGGTATGGAGTCGCACGCCTTTGCCGATTACCTTAGAAAAACCACGGGTCTATACCTCAGTGCGGGCGAGGAATACGGCGAGTGCGGCAAGCATTTCGTAAGAATGAATCTTGCTACTCAAAGAGAGCGCGTGCTTGACGGCTTATCTAGGCTTGAGGCGGCTGTAAAGGCACTGAAAAAACATTAAAAAAAGAGAACAAAAACAGCACAAAATACCACTTTTTTCAGGGCTCGGACGAGCCCTTTTTTTGTTTTGATTTCGGAGATTTTGCAAAATTTTACATTCTTTTGCAATGTCACTTATTTTTCGGCAGAATTGAATTGTTAGTGTAAACTCAACAAAAACCTAAGAAAAATTTATTGGAACTTTTTTCAAAAACCCCCTTGACATTTGATTTTTTTGTGATATTATATTATAATGCATTATAATCGCTTTATTTTAGGGGTATTTCTGCGCTTTTTTCAAAACGGCATTGTAAAAATGCACAAAATACACAAAAAAACCGCCTCAAATTTGTCCATTTGGCTATATTTTAAAATAGCGCATACGCGAGGGCAGGGCGGAAAGCGAGTGACTTGTAAAAATTCAGGAATGGAGTGATTCTATTTATGATGCTTAAACCCCAGAAGCTTGGCACTAACGTAAGAATGAGCTTTTCGAAGATTGAAGCAGCTACCGAAATGCCTAATCTTATCGAGGTGCAGAAGGACTCGTACGAATGGTTCTTGAGAGAAGGACTTAACGAGGTGCTTCGCGACGTGTCGCCTATTGTGGATTTCACGGGCAATCTGTCTATTGAGTTCACCGATTACACCCTTGACCCCAACCCCAGATATTCGGTAGAGGAGTGCTAGGACAGGAGCGTTACCTACGACGCACATATGAAGGTCGGTGTAAGACTTACCAACAAACAGACGGGTGAGCTTAAGACCGCACAGATTTTCCTTGGCGATTTCCCGCTTATGACAGAGAACGGCACGTTCGTTATCAACGGTGCAGAGAGAGTTATCGTTTCTCAGCTCGTTCGTTCTCCCGGAATGTACTATGCAGACACCGTGGATAAGCAGGGTAAGCACAACTTTAGCGCTACCGTTATTCCCTACAGAGGTGCGTGGCTTGAATACGAAACCGATGCGTCGGGCGTATTCTACGTCAAGATAGATAAAAACCGCAAGATACCCGTAACCGTGCTGATAAGAGCTCTCTTTGAGGCAGGCAGAGATACCGACGAGGATATTCTCGCTATGTACGGTGACGAGGAGATTCTCAGAATAACTATGGCTAAGGACGAATGCCGCACTCTTGCCGAGGAGAACGGTACCTGCCTGCGTGACGAGGCGCTTAAAGAAATCTACAAGAAGATTCGCCCCGGCGAGCCCCCTCTTGTTGAGAGCGCTGAGATGCTTGTTAACAATATGTTCTTCGGCCCGAGGAGATACGACCTCGGCGCTGTCGGAAGATATAAATACAACGAGAAGGTTGCCTTGGCTTCAAGAATTGTGGGCACAACCCTTGCTTGTACGGTAGTAAATCCCGTAACGGGTGAGATTGTTGCCGAGGAGGGTGCGGTTATTGACCGTGAGCTCGCCCGCGCGATTGAGGATAGCACCGTTAACGAGGTGACTGTAAGAATTGAGTCGGGCCGCGAGGTAAAGGTATTCGGTAACGGCACAGTCCGCCCCGAGCTTGTGCTTGGATTTGACCTTGCAGACTGCGGTATCAAGGCAGGCGAGAAGGTTACGCTCTCCGTTCTCAAGGATATAATTGATGCGGCAGATGCAGAGGGACTTACAGGCGAGGCAAGAGAGTACGCTATCAAGAATGCGGTTAAGGAAAACATCGCACTTCTTTCTCCTAAGCACATAACCAAGGACGATATCCTTGCATCAATCAACTACATGGTTGCCCTTGCACACGGCGTGGGCACAACGGACGATATAGACCATCTCGGTAACAGAAGACTGCGTTGCGTAGGTGAATTGCTTCAGAACCAGCTGCGTATCGGTATGTCGAGAATGGACAAGAATATCAAGGAGAGAATGTCGGTTCACGACTCCGACGACCTTCGCCCCGAGGCGCTTATCAACACCCGCCCGGTTGCAACCGCTATACGCGAGTTCTTCGGCTCCTCTCCCCTTTCTCAGTTCATGGACCAGAACAACCCCTTGGCTGAGCTTACACACAAAAGACGTCTTTCAGCACTCGGCCCCGGCGGTCTTTCGCGTGACCGTGCATCGTTCGAGGTGCGTGACGTTCACTATACTCACTACGGCAGAATCTGTCCTGTAGAAACTCCCGAAGGACCTAACATCGGTCTTATCTCTTACCTTGCGTCTTATGCAAAGATAAGCGATTACGGCTTCCTTAAGGCTCCTTACAGAGTTGTTGACAAGAAGACGGGCAGAGTTACCGACGGGGTTCTCTATCTGACGGCTGACGAGGAGGACAACAACGTAGTTGCCCAGGCAAACGAGCCTGTTGACGAGAACGGCTACTTTATTAACAAAAAGGTAATTGCAAGATACAAGACCGAGTTCATTGAGGTTGAGCCCAACGAGGTTGACCTTATGGACGCTTGCCCCCAGATGGCGGTATCGGTTGCCGCGGGCTGTATTCCTTTCCTTGAGAACGACGATAACACCCGTGCGCTGATGGGCTCTAACATGCAGAAGCAGGCAGTGCCGCTTATGGTTACGGATTCACCCATCGTTGCTACAGGTATGGAGTACAAGGCTGCCGTTGACTCGGGAGCTATCGTAGTAGCGCGTGAGGGCGGTATCGTTGAGCGTGTCGGCGGCTCTGAGATTGTTATTCTCACCGATTCGGGACGCAAGGATGCATATCACCTTATCAAATTCAAGAGATCAAACCAGGGTACGAGCGTTAACCAGCGCCCGATAGTTGACGAGGGTCAGCGCGTTGAGGCAGGTCAGGTTATCGCAGACGGTCCCGCTACCTCCAGCGGTGAGATTTCGCTCGGTAAGAACGCACTTATAGGCTTTATGACTTGGGAGGGTTATAACTACGAGGACGCGGTTCTTCTTAACGAAAAGCTTGTCCGCGAGGATATGTACACATCTATTCACATTGAGAAGTTCACCAAGGAAGCAAGAGATACGAAGCTCGGCGCGCAGGAGATTACTCGTGAGGTGCCCAACGTTTCCGAGGATGCGCTTCGCAACCTTGACGCTGACGGTATTATCAGAGTAGGTACGGAGGTTCGCCCCGGCGATATCCTTGTAGGTATGGTAACACCTAAAGGCGAAACCGAGCTTACCCCCGAGGAAAGATTGCTCCGTGCAATATTCGGTGAGAAGGCGCGCGAGGTTAAGGACTCCTCGCTTAAGATGCGCCACGGTGAGTACGGCGTTGTTGTTGACGTTAAGATTTACGACCGCTCAAACTCCGACGAGCTTGCTCCCGGTGTTAACAAGGTCGTTCACGTATACGTAGCTCAGAAGCGTAAAATCTCCGTAGGAGATAAGATGGCGGGCCGCCACGGTAACAAGGGCGTTGTTTCGCGCATTTTGCCCCCCGAGGATATGCCCTTCCTTGCTGACGGTACACCCCTTGACATCGTGCTTAACCCCCTCGGCGTTCCTTCACGTATGAACATCGGTCAGGTGCTTGAGGTGCATCTCGGTATCGCTTGTAAAAAGCTCGGTATCAAGATTATGACACCCGTATTCGACGGTGCTAAGGAAACCGACATACTTGAGCTCTTAAGACAGGCGCGCTACACCCGTGATATCCGCCCCGACGAGAGCGTAAGAGGTAAGGCGGTATTTATGGAGGTTGTGCGTGAGGACGGTAAGCCCGACCTTCAGAGAGTTGACCAGGAGATTGTTGATAACGACGAGAAGCTTCGCGAGCTTATGCAGCGCGAGAGCCTTAAGGTTATCGACGGTAAGGTTACTCTTTACGACGGACGTACGGGCGACCCCTTTGACAACCCCGTTACGGTAGGTATAATGTACTACCTTAAGCTCCACCATCTTGTAGACGATAAGATTCACGCCCGTTCAATCGGCTCGTACTCACTCGTTACTCAGCAGCCCCTCGGCGGTAAGGCGCAGTTCGGCGGTCAGAGATTCGGTGAGATGGAGGTTTGGGCACTTGAGGCGTACGGTGCGGCTTACACTCTTCAGGAAATTCTGACTGTTAAGTCCGACGATATTACAGGACGTACAAAGACCTACGAGGCAATCGTTAAGGGTCAGAACATTCCCACACCCGGTATTCCCGAATCCTTCAAGGTTCTCGTTAAGGAGCTGCAGGCTCTTTGCCTTAACGTTCGCGTGCTTGACGAGGCGGGTGAGGATATTGATATTTCCGGTCTTTACGACGACGAGACCCCTGCCTTTGCTACTATAGAAGAGGTAGAGCGCTCGGTTGACGATAAGGAAGATACACCCGAGGATGAGGATGACGAGGTTCTTGAGGATGCTGAGGATTTCGATACAGACGAGCTCTTTGACGAGGAGTACGTTTACGACGAAGCCGAGGCTGACTATGAGGACGAGGAATAATATTACAGAAGGGAAAGGTTCTTTAGAACTTACAGAATAAATGGAAAGAAAATCATTTGATTCGATAAAGATTGGCCTTGCTTCTCCCGAAATGATTCGTTCGTGGTCATACGGCGAGGTTACAAAGGCAGAAACAATCAATTACCGTACCCTTAAGGCTGAGGCTGACGGTCTTTTCTGTGAGAAGATCTTTGGCCCGACTAAGGACTGGGAATGTCACTGCGGTAAATATAAGAGAGTTCGTTTTAAGGGTAAGGTCTGTGAAAAGTGCGGTGTCGAGGTTACAACCAAGAAGGTACGCCGTGAGAGAATGGGCCATATCGAGCTTGCAACTCCTGTATCTCACATCTGGTATTTCAAGGCTCTGCCCTCAAGAATAGGTCTTATGCTTGACATAACTCCAAGACTCCTTGAGCGCGTGCTCTACTTTGCGAGATACATTGTTATCGACCCCGGTATGACTCCCCTTGAATCTAAGCAGCTGCTCACAGACGCAGAATATAAGAGCGCGCGTGAGAAGTACGGCGACGACTTTAAAGCAGGTATGGGTGCTGAGGCGGTTAAGGAATTGCTTGCCGCTATCGACCTTGACGAGCTTGCAGGTGAGCTGCGCGAAAAGCTTGCTGACAGCTCCGGTCAGAAAAAGGCTAAGGTTATTAAAAGACTTGAGGTCGTTGAGGCGTTCAGAAAGTCGGGTAACCGCCCTGAGTGGATGATACTTGAGGCGCTCCCCGTTCTTCCTGCCGACATACGTCCTATGGTACAGCTTGACGGCGGCCGCTTTGCGGCATCGGATATTAACGAGCTTTACCGCCGTGTTATAAACAGAAACAACCGTCTTAAGACATTTATTAAGATGGGCGCTCCCGAGATAATCGTTAGAAACGAGAAGAGAATGCTCCAGGAGTTTGTCGATGCCCTTATCGATAACGGTAAGCGCGGCAAGGCAGTTACCGGTGCATCAAACAGACCCTTGAAGTCGCTCTCTGAGATTCTGAGAGGTAAGCAGGGCCGCTTCCGTCAGAACCTGCTCGGTAAGCGTGTTGACTACTCGGGCCGTTCGGTTATCGTTGTAGGCCCCAACCTTAAGATTTACCAGTGCGGTCTTCCTAAGGAAATGGCACTTGAGCTCTTTAAGCCCTTCGTAATGAAAAGGCTTATCGAAACTCAGAAGGCTAACTCCATCAAGGACGCAAAGAAGAAGGCAGACAGAGCGTCGGCACCCGAGGTATGGGACGCACTTGAGTACGTTATCAAGGAGCACCCCGTTCTTCTTAACCGTGCGCCTACGCTTCACCGTCTTTCTATACAGGCATTCGAGCCCGTGCTCGTAGAGGGTAGAGCAATTAAGCTTCACCCCTTGGTTTGTCCTGCGTTTAACGCAGACTTTGACGGTGACCAGATGCCCGTACACGTGCCCCTTTCGAGCGAGGCACAGGCAGAGGCAAGATTCCTTATGCTTCCTGCAAACAACCTAATAAAGCCTGTTTCGGGTAAGGCCGTAACCGTTCCCTCTCAGGATATGGTGCTTGGCTCATACT
>JAZRFH010000003.1:0-20576 GCA_045661245.1 Eubacteriales bacterium
ACATGTGCGCGGGTCAAAGCTCTCCTTAACCTGTATCACCTTTGTAAAGCACTCACCGCCTGCGGTGTTAAGCAGCCTTTCAAGCTCGTCGAGGCTTATATTACATTCTTCTACATCGCGTGTACTTTCTGCAATTGCAACAAGTACAGCCTTGCCATGTTCAAATTCAGCCATAAAATCTCCTTATTAAAATAAAAAAGAGCGCGTGTCTATAACGACTACCTAGCGCTCTCTTTTAAGCAAAGATTACTTATTAACCTTAGCAAGACGCTTCTTGAACTTATCAACGCGTCCACCGGCATCTACAAACTTCTGCTTACCTGTATAGAAAGGATGGCACTTTGAGCAAATTTCCACATTCAAATCACCCTTAACGGAGTGAGTAGAAACTTCTGCGCCACAAGCACATCTGATAGTAGCCTCTTTGTACTCGGGATGTATTCCAGCTTTCATTTTAACACCTCTTAACATTTATATCTTTTCATTACGATGTATTATAACATAGATTTTTATAATTTGCAATACCTTTTGTAGAAATTTTCCGAAATATTTTATATTTTCTTTTCAATCTTTTTTCTTAGCCTGTGCATAATTTTCTTTTCCAGTCTTGATATATAGCTCTGGCTTATGCCGAGTGCATCGGCAACCTCTTTTTGCGTAAGCTCCTGCCCTGTGTATATACCGTACCGCATCTCAACTATCACACGCTCACGTGTGGATAAGGCACACACTGCCTCTCTTACGATATGTCTCTCCTCGTCCTCCTCCATTCCTCGAAAAACGATATCGCTCTCACTGCCGAGAATATCCGATAAAAGCAGCTCGTTGCCGTCGGGGTCGATGCTAAGCGGCTCGTCTATAGATATTTCCCTCTTTTGCGAGGAGCTCTTACGCACAAACATTAAAATCTCGTTTTCTATACAACGCGAGGCATAAGTAGCAAGCTTTATGTTCTTATCTGAATTAAAGGTAGACACTGCCTTCATGAGTCCAAGAGTACCGATTGAAATAAGCTCCTCAATATTTGCACCTGTATTTTCAAAGCGCTTTGCAATATATGCAACCAGCCGTAAATTGTGCTCTATAAGCTGTGATTTTGCCTCTTGCGTATCAATTCTTGCTATTAAGCTCTCCTCTGTTTCGGGGTCAAGAGGCGGCGGCAGAGTTTCACTGCCGTTTATGTAATACAGGCCGTTTTTCTTCAACAATCTGAAGCACAGGCCTGTAATCTTTTGCTTTATACTCCTAAAGAAATCAAATAGCATCACCAAGTGCAGCTGACGGCATAAGTGCGTCGTACCCGCCAAAGCTCCCCCCCTCTTTATCTATAGCTACAGTTACTCCTACTATTTCATTTTTGCCTAATACAAGCACTTTATCAGGCTTAATACCTGTCATAACGTGGGTGGTACCTCCGCGTGTTACAGGTATGAGCCTTATCCTTTTTCTGTAGTAATCACTGAGTGTATCTACACCGGAAAGCTCAAGCACGCTTTCTGGCAAAATTTTGCTTGCCGCTCTTTTTTTTATAAACAGAACTGGATACATATTCATAGGGTCGCGAACAAGATTGCCGCTGTCAACAAGCGCCTCTGCCTCGAGCACCGAGCCCTCTATCTCTATCCTTATTTTCACACTCTTTTCACTTCCCGTACCTGTAAACAAAAACATAAAAATTCTAGACACTCCTATCGCTAGCAATATAAGTAAAGAAAAAATAAGCGCGTTGCGATTTTCACCGCCTCCATCAGCCTCTGATAGATACGGGCCGAGGTATTTATCAAGCAAGGTATAGCCAAAGCTTACTGTACCGCCTATCATAATCTCTGATGCTAAAAATGCGCCGCACACCTTAATTCTGCGCGATAACTTAATACCGCCTGCTATTACGGCGGCAAACGCAATCAGAAAAAGAGCTATATTTACCGAGCGTATAATTCTGTTTTCAAAGAAAACGTCAAGGCAAGCCGAGAGTGCGCCCAAGGCACCGATACATAAAAGTCTTTTTATACTTGTTCTAATACGCAAAAACTTTACTGCAAGATAAGCGGCGAGAATATCAACGGTAAAATTTATCAAAAAATATACGTCTATATAAATGGTAGTCATTTGAGCTCACCTCGCTAAATAATTTTAACATAGCGACAGTGTGATATTATGTCGTATTCAGGCAACAAAATAAAAAACTTCGCCCACGTGGGGCGAAGTTTCAACCAAGTATTAAACGTTCAGCTTTTTTTCAATATAATCGGCACATTTTTCAAGGTAATCACCCTCAAAAAGCTCAACAACACCCTTGTCGCACACTGATGCAAGCTCGGGGTCTATAGGCAGCTGTGCCAAAACGCTTGTGCCGTAAGAGTCTGCAAGCGCCTCAATCTTACTCTCGCCGTACGGTCTTATAACCTTACCGCAATCGGGGCAGATAATATAGCTGTAGTTCTCTACAAGACCAAGCACGGGCACGTCCATAAGCTTTGCCATATTAACGGCCTTTTCAACTATCATAGAAACAAGCTCCTGCGGGCTGGTCACTATAACGATACCGTCAAGCGGCAGGCTTTGGAATACAGTGGGAGGTACGTCGCCCGTTCCGGGAGGCATATCAACGAACATATAATCCACGTCGTTCCAAACAACCTCGCTCCAGAACTGCTTTACCGTACCCGCAATAACGGGGCCGCGCCATACTACGGGCTTGGTTTCGTCTTCCACCAAAAGGTTAATGCTCATAACCTCAATTCCCGTTTTGGTAAGTGCCGGAAACATTCCGAGCTCAGAGCCCTCAACAGTACCCGTCTTAAGACCGAACGCCTTGGGGATTGAAGGACCCGTTATATCTGCATCAAGTATTGCGGTATTATATCCGCGCCTTCTCATTGTAACTGCAAGCATAGAGGTAACAAGCGATTTACCTACACCGCCCTTACCGCTGACAACTCCAATTACGTGTTTTATTTTACTCGCCTTGTTTGCAGGCTCAAGGAACGACTCCTTAGAGCACTTTTGCGAGCACGTTGCACAATCGTGCGTACACTCTGCCATTTTGTCTATCTCCTAAATTAAATGTGGTCAATTACCAGCTTGCCGTCTGACACCGAAAGTGCAATACCGACGGTTTTTGCAGGGAAATCCGAAATAATAATCTCCGCAATTTTATCTTCAATATTCTTCTCGATATATCTGCGCATATTTCGAGCACCGAATTTTTCCGAGAACGACTCATTTGCAATAAAATGCAGAACCTCGGGGGTGTAGCTTAAGCTGATACCCTTTTCTATAAGATGGTCGCGCAGCTTACCGAGCATTATATCCGCGATTTTCTCAAAATCGTGTACGTTTAACTGACGGAAGGTTATAATCTCGTCAATTCTGTTAATAAACTCGGGGCGCAGGAATTTTGAGAGCGCCTTATTTACTCTATCCTCGGCCAAGCTCTGCCTGTCCATAGCAAATCCGGAAACCGAATTGGATTTTTCACTGCCGGCATTCGTGGTCATTATAATGACGGTATTTGCAAAATTGATATCTCTGCCCTGTGCATCCGTAAGCTTGCCGTCGTCAAGTATCTGCAAAAGAATATTCAAGACGTCGGAGTGCGCCTTCTCAATCTCGACAAACAGAATAACCGAGTAAGGTCTGCGCCTTATTTTCTCGGTCAGCTGGCCTGCCTCGTCATATCCTACGTAGCCGGGGGGAGAGCCTATGATTTTAGACACCGAGTGCTTTTCCATAAACTCAGACATATCAAGCCTTATCAGTGACTCGGGCTGCTTGAACAGGTCGCGCGAGAGCACCTTTACAAGCTCGGTTTTACCAACACCCGTAGGGCCTGCGAAAATCATTGATATAGGACTGTTTCTGTAAGAAACACCCGTGCGCTTACGCTTAACGGCACGGACAACCGCCGATACAGCCTCGTCCTGACCTACGATATGCGCCGAAATTCTATCCTTAAGGCCAACAAGCTGCTCAAGGTCCTCAATACCCATCTCTGATGCGGGAATACCCGTCCAAATTTCAACTACGTTCAATAAATCCTTTACCGAAACCGTAAGCTTTGATACCTCAGACTTAAGCTCTGCAACGCTATCTTCAAGTCTTAACCTTTCGGATTTAATGTCTGCGGAGAGCTTGTAATTCTCCTCTGTCTGCCCCTCGGCAGATGCAAGCTTTGTCTCAAGCTCCTCAGCCTTGGCGTTAAGCTCAGCAAGACGCTTTTGCGAGGTCTTCAAATTATTGAGTGCAACAGAATCAAGCGCTACCCTGGCACTTGCCTCGTCAATAAGGTCTATTGCCTTATCCGGCAAAAATCTGTCTGTAATATACTTTTCCGAAAGTATTGCGGCGGCCCTTGCCGTTTCGTCTGATATATTTATTCCGTGGAAGCCCTCGTAATACTTCTTAATACCTTTAATTATATCTACCGTTTCGTCAACTGAGGGCTCGTCAACCTTAACAGGCTGAAATCTGCGCTCAAGCGCACTGTCCTTTTCAATATGCTTGCGGTATTCCTTAAGTGTAGTAGCACCGATAACGCGTATTTCACCTCTTGAAAGCGCGGGCTTTAAAAGGTTAGCGGCACTCATACTGCCGTCAGACGTTTCGCCGGCGCCCGCAATATTATGCACCTCGTCAATCATGAGTATAATATTACCCGCCGCCTTAATTTCTTTAAGAAGAGCAAGTATGCGCGACTCAAACTGACCGCGGAACTGCGTGCCTGCAACTAAAGAGGTTAAGTCAAGCAACCATATTTCAACGTCGAAAAGCGGTGCAGGAACTCTTTTTTCAACTATGCGCTTAGCGAGCTCCTCGGCTATTGCGGTTTTACCTACGCCGGGCTCACCTATAAGGCAGGGATTGTTCTTCTGCCTGCGTGAAAGTATCTGTATTATTCTGTCAATCTCTCTGTCGCGTCCTATCAGATTATCTATCTTACCCTGGCGCGCCTTCTCATTAAGATTGGTGCAGTATGCATTAAGTGCCTTGTTTTCAGGAGCTTGCTTAGCATCTGCCGCCTGTTTTTTATGACCCTTTCCCTTTTTATCGTTATCCTGCATACCGAATATCTCAGCAAAATTAAGGGTTGGTACCTTACCGTCGGTTAAATCGGCACTGTCACCAAACATTTCCGGCAGTCCAGACTCAAGCGAGGTAAGCATTTCGTCCATATCTCCCTCGTCAACGCCCATTCTGTCAAGCATATCGCTGACAGGCTTTATACCAAGCTCACGCGCACAGATAAGACAAATCCCCTCATTTATGCTTTTGCCGTTTTCGAGCCTTGTAATAAACACCATAGCAGGCCTTTTATTACACCTCGAGCATTTTTGTAAATTCATTAAAAATACCTACTTAAAAACTTAATAAAATCTCAAGCGGACTAAGTCCCTTAAAGAACCTGTAAACAAATCCGCCGTTAAACTCCTGTACCCATTTCATTTCTGCAAATGCGGGAATGTTAAACACAAATTCCGTAACAGATGCCAATGCCCATACTATAACGAGAGCAAATGAGAATGTAAAGATACAACCGATAATTCTGTTCATTACGCCTACAAATCCGTTGTCTATCATCATATTGATAATCCAAAGCGCAAGACGCAGAACTATCATAAGTAATACGAACAAGCCGACAAAGGCAATTACGGTTGCCGCCATAGTAACTATGGGGTCTGTTATCATATTTATAAGTGCCTCAACGTAATTGTCGCCTTCAACCCCGAGCTCTTGCAAATCAATACCCGCAAGACCTGCCGCAAGCTTAATTACCGTGGGCAAGTTACCGCTTGTAGCCGCGGTTATCTCGGAGTATTTCTGGTTGATTATATCGGTAATCTGCGAGGTAATCGGAGCCGAAATAATTGGCTTTACTATCTTAAGGCCTACGTTCTCACAAAGATAAACCGAGAGAAAAAGCGAAGAAGCAAGCCTTACAGGCTTGGCAATTGTACCGATAAAGCCGCGCTTGGCACCTATAAAAATGCCAAATAGCAGAATGGCAATCAAAACTATATCAAATATAATGTCTGTAAGCATAAGAACCTCCTTGCACTGCTCTTTAATTAAAATTATACATCATAAAAAATACAAAGTCAACAAGCTTACTTTAAAATCACGTTGTCTTTACCGAAAATTTCAGCTAGCTTATCCATTACGACAGCCGAATTGTTTGCCGTTATACCCTTAAGTGACGAATACTTTTTGGTTGTGCCGTCGAAGAGCACTATGGCAGATTTTCCCCTGTTCAGCGAGGCAACCCTGTAAATCAAATCAATACGTTTATCGCTAAGCGACGGCACTCTTATGAATATGCGCGGCTCTTCTGCAATTGGCCTTTCAGTGCTTTCCTTCGCGACATATGAGCCGTTTTGCAAAAGAGGCTGAGCCTTTGATAAAAGGATTCTGGGCTCCTCACCCTCTTCACGAGATATATTCCCCTCAATCAGAACCGCGTTGTCAGAAGATAAATATCCGATTAATTCAGCGTATTGACGGGCAAAAACGATTACCTCAATTTCGGCGTATCTATCCTCAACCGTAAGGAATGCCATTGTTGCACCGTTTTTGGTAATTTTGGTACGCGACGAGGTGATTATACCCGCGATTTTTACAGACGATTTATCCTTGTAAGAAGAATTCACCTCTTCACCGTCCGAGAATGCATCAAGTATATCGGAAATTTTATCAGCTCCAAGTGCTGTTATATGCTCGGAATAATTATCGACCATGTGACCTGAGAAATACATTCCCGAGCTTTCCTTTTCAAGTATCAGAAGCTCCTTAAGAGAAAACTCCTTCATATCGGGATAGCGGTATGAACCGCCGCCGACAGCGCCCGAGGTGTCAAATGAGAACAGGTCTAGCTGGCCCGTCAAATTCGACCTCTTGCGCCCCTGCTCTGACTCAAGAATATTTTCAAAGCAAGCAAGCAACGCACTCCTTGGCGTACCGAGCGAATCAAATACACCGCACTTAATCAGCGATTCAAGCGTTCTTTTGTTCAAGTCGTTACCTACAAGCCTTGTAACAAACTCGTCAAAGGAAGAAAATTTACCCTCTTTTCTGTTTTTTACAACGGAATCTGCAAGCTGAGTACCTACGTTACGTATAGCGAGCAGACCAAACCTTATATTGCCGCCGCTTACTGTAAAATCGACACCGCTTTCGTTTATATCCGGCGGTAAAACCTTAACACCGTATTTCTGTGCGTCGTCAATATATTCTTTAAGCTTCTTGGTATTGTCAAGCACGCTTGATAAAAGTGCTGAAAAATACTCTGCCGGATAGTGAGCCTTAAGGTATGCCGTTCTGTATGAAATTACACCGTAAACCGTGGCGTGGCTCTTGTTGAACGCATATTTTGCAAAGCCAACCATCTCGTCAAATATCTCCGATGCATTTTGGTCGGAAATACCGTTTTTGCGGCAGCCCTCTAAAAACGCCTCGCGCTCTGCCTGCATAGCATCAGAGTTCTTCTTTGACATAGCTCGCCTGACGATATCCGCGCGCGCATAGGAATAACCCGCAAGCTTTCTGCAAATCTGCATTACCTGCTCTTGATATACTATACAACCGTAGGTTACGTCAAGAATTTCTTTTAATTCAGGAATTTTGTATACAGTTTTTTCCTTGCCGTGCTTACGTGCAATAAAGGTGTCTATTGAATCCATAGGCCCGGGTCTGAAAAGCGCAATACAAGCGACTATATCCTCAAAGCAGGTGGGAGAGAGCTTTGATAGCACCGCCTTCATACCGCCCGATTCAAGCTGAAAAACACCGTCTGTGCGCGATTCCTGCAAGAGCTTAAAGCTATCCTTATCGTCAAAGGGAATGCGCGATATATCAAAGTCAGGGCTTGTCCTTTTTATTTCCTTTACGGCATCGTGTATTATTGTCAGATACCTGAGCCCGAGAAAGTCGAATTTTACAAGACCCAATGCGGCATCGGTATTCATATCAAACTGTGTTACAACACCTGTACCGCTGTATGAAAGAGGAACGTACTCCCAAGTCGGCTTTTCTGTTATTACAACGCCTGCCGCATGTGTTGATGCGTGTCTTGGCATACCCTCAACACCACGGCTTACGTCAATAAGCCTTCTTACCTCGTTATCCGAAATATACATCTGGTGCAGGTCTTTGTTTTTAAGAGCGTCCTCTATACTCTCGCTATCTTGTGAAATAAGCTTGGCAACCGTATCCACCTTTGCGTACGGCATACCGAGAGCACGGCCAACGTCCCTTACCGCCGCCCTTGGTGCAAGAGTACCGAAGGTAACTATCTGCGCCACCTTGTCCTCACCGTATTTTCCCTTTACGTAATCTATTACCTCTTCGCGCCTTGTATAACAAAAATCAACGTCAAAATCCGGCATTGACACACGCTCGGGGTTAAGAAATCTTTCAAAGAGTAAATTGTTCGATATCGGGTCAACGTCGGTTATTCCTATACAAAATGCTACAAGGCTACCTGCACCCGAGCCACGCCCTGGCCCTACGGGTATATCACGTGCCTTAGCATAAGAAATAAAGTCGGAAACTATAAGGAAATAGGCGTTAAATCCCATTTTATCGATAACAGAAAGCTCGTATTCTATCCTGTCAAGATAAACCTGCTTGTCATTTTTTGAGTAGTCAAATCTACCCTCGCTCTCAAGCCTTTCAAATCCCGAAACCGTATCAAGACGCAGCTTTTCCTTATGAGATAGCCCACCCTCGGGTACAAAGCTCGGCAAATAGAGCTTACCGAATTCAAAGTCAAAATTGCATTTTTCCGCAATCTTAACCGTGTTGGCAACAGCACCCTCAAAGCTCGAAAACAGCCTTTCCATCTCCTCAGTAGACTTAAAATAGAACTCGTCCGTTTCAAAGCCGATGGGTCTGCCGTCGGTTATTACGTTATTCGTCTGCACGCACATCAGTATGGCCTGAGTATCTGCGTCGGTCTTTTCAAGATAATGAACGTCGTTAGTGGCAACCATAGGTATGCCGGTTCTTTGCGAGATTGTTTTAATGCCGTAAGCAACGCGTGCCTCTTCTTCAATACCGTGGTTCTGCACCTCAAGGTAAAAGTCCTCGCCGAATATCTCGGCAAGCTCAAGAGCTGCCGCCTCAGCCTCAGCCATAGTACCTGCCAAAATAAGCTGCGGCACCTTGCCCGCAAGGCACGCAGAAAGCGCGATAAGCCCTTCATTGTGAGAGCGTAAGAGCTCCATATCAATTCTGGGTCTTGAATAAAAGCCGTTTATGAAGCTCTCGGAAACCATATAACAAAGGTTGCGATAACCTATTTCGTTTTTGCAAAGCAAAACGAGGTGATGCCCCGAGCTATCCATTTTTCCTTCCTTCAGGAAGCGGCCCCTGGGTGCAACGTATACCTCACAGCCGATTATCGGCTTTACACCCTTTTTCTTAAGCGAATTATAAAATTCAACCACACCGTACATAACACCGTGGTCTGTGATAGCAACGGCCGTCTGACCGAGCGAGAGCGCCTTGTCGGCTATACGGGATATTCTTGTAGCGCCGTCAAGAAGACTGTATTCTGTGTGAAGATGCAAATGAACGAATTCTCCCATAAAACCTCCAATCAGGACTTATTTTGCCCCTTTTTTAACAATTCCTCGGCCATAGCCGTAATTTTTTTAAGTCTGTGAGATAGTCCCGGCTTTGAAATAGGCGGTGTAATAATCGCGGCAAGCTGGGAGAGTGACAAATCCTTATGCTCCATTCTTGCGCGTGCCGTTAGTTCAAGCTCGTCAGGCAGAAAGGAGAGCAACCCCTTCTCCATCAGCTCCTCGATAAGCGAAATCTGATTCATTGAAGCAGAAACCGCCTTATCTATATTATTTGTCTCACAGTTTGCAATCCTGTTTGCGTTATTTCTAATTTCGCTTTGAATTTTTTCATTCATAAGCTTAAACGCAGTTTGGTTCATACCCGCGAGGGCAAAAAAATCCTCTATCTGCGTACTGTTTTTAAAGTAAATTACATCCTCGCTTGGCTTTTTTGATATTCTCGGAGTCAAGCCGAGAGAAGTAAAGTAATCAAAAAACGCATCCGTCCTTTTACCGAGTGAAAATTCAAGCGAATACTGCTTTTCGGGGTCAGAAGCACGCCCTGAAGCAAGAAAAACACCGCGCAAAAACGCACTTTCGCACATCTGGCACTTCGAATAGTGGCAAATTCCGCCCGAAAGATTCTCAATATACTTACGTGCCGCGGGCGCATCAAAGCTGACAAGCCTGCGTCTGCCGCCAACCTTAGATGTCTTAACTATGGAGTCTTTTGAATAAATCTCACCTATCAGCTCCTCGGCAAGACTGCATACGCCCGTATCTGAAAGTGATATGTGGACCCCATATTCCTCAGTGGACGCTCGCGCGGCCAAAATTCCCTCAAGCATTGCTCGCTTGCAGCAGAGTCTATCGGGTAAATTATTTATAATTTCACTTTTCTGTTCGGTTGAAAAGGACATTTTTACTCCTAAATAATTTCAATTTCTTCTTCCAGCATTATGCCAAACGTGTCGAACACCCGTCGCTTTACCTCAATTATAAGCGTGGTTATATCACTTGGAACAGCTCCGCCAAGGTTTATAATAAATCCCGCGTGCTTACGGGAAACCTCAGCATTGCCAACACGTAAGCCCCTAAGGCCTGCTCTTTCTATATAATACCCCGCACCGACGTCCCCATGCCTTTTAAAAACACTGCCAAGGCTTGGATATTCAAGCGGCTGTGCCGCCCTGCGTATTTTTGCGCACTCACGGATTTTTTGTTTTATATCGCTAAACGGCTTCTTTTCAAATTTAAACGTTGCACGCAAAAGTATTGCATCGCGACTCTTCAACAGAGAATCCCTATATCCAAAGCACATTTCTTTACGTGAAAGAGTTACACTGCGCCTATCTTTCGGATAGTAAACTTCACAAAAAGCTATAACGTCTGAAATGCACCTTCCGTGTGCGCCGGCATTGTTATATACGGCACCGCCGACCGACGCGGGAATTAAGAACAGCTCCTCAGCACCGCCAAGGTTACAGCGTGCCATATCCCATATAACGTCAGATAGTTTAGCACCGCATTCGACAGTGACTATATTTTCTGCCGTATTTTTTCTATTTAGTTTATCTGTTTTTATCACAACACCGTTATATTCACCGTCGCGTGACATTGTGTTTGACATCCTGCCGATTATTCTGTACGGCACCTTTTCTTTCTCAAGCCAAGCGGTGAGCTCGCACATCTCGGATATGCTTTCAGGCTCTGCCAATATCCTTGCAGTGCCGCCTGCCTTAATGTACGAAAGAGTGTCGAGCCTTGCGTGAAGAGAGAATTCTATATCCTTGTCTTTTAGAAATTCCAAAATCTCATAAGACATAAGAACCCCTAAATCAGTAATCTACAATATTCAGCATATCCTGTGCAGCCTTTTTCTGTGCATCAGTTACGTTGATACCGCCAAGTATGCGCGAAAGCTCGTTTACTCTACCCTCATAATCGAGCACCTTAACACCTGTTTCGGTAACCCCGTCAACGTCGGATTTTGATATTAAAAAGTGCTTATCGGCAAGCGACGCAATCTGTGCGCTGTGCGTTACGCAGAATACCTGCGTAGTCTTTGCAAATTCACGCATACGCAGACCTATTTTTCTAGCGGTTTTGCCCGAAACTCCGCTGTCAATCTCGTCAAAAATTATGGTTTCAACACCGTCTTTGTCTGCAATAGCACCCTTCAGTGCAAGCATTACACGCGCCAATTCACCGCCGGATGCAATTTTTGAAATTGACTGTGCGTCAGCACCGCGGTTTGCGCTGATATAAAACTCGAGCTTATCATATCCGCGTGCATTCAATGACTTAGCCCCGTTTTCATATTCCTCGCTTATATCGGCGTAGAATACGACCTTAGGCATATCCAAAAACTCAAGTGCCTCTTTTACCTTTATCTCGAGCTCGCGGGCACTTCTTACGCGGCGCTCGTGCAGCTCATTGGCAATAGTGAGCGCTTTTCCGTAAGCCTCTTTTTCCTCTTTATCGAGCTTTTTAAGCAGCTCCTCCGAATTTTCAAGCAAATCAAGCTCCTCGCCCGCTTTTCTGCGATATTCAAGTATATCGTCAACCGTCAATCCGTATTTTCTTTTGAGCTTGTTTAGCTTATCCAGCCTTTCCTCTATCTCATTTAATGCATACTCAGGTTCGGCATCCATTCCTTCGAGTACCGCGTTTACTTCCTCTGATATATCAAGCACCTGATAGGAGAGCTCGCGCAGTCTTTCTGCATATCCCTCGTATTCGGGCACAACTCCCGAAAGGTTTTTAAGAGCGGTAACGCTTCTGTCAATCAGATAATACGCACTGCCCTTATCACTGCCCCTCAGTGCCTTATAAACAAGCTCTGAGTTCTTTACGATTTTTTCACTGTTACGTATCTTAAGGCGCCTGTCGACAAGCTCCTCCTCTTCACCGATGTGCAGCCCTACGCTGTCAATATCCTTAATTTGATATTCAAGCATCTCACGTCTGCGCTCACGCTCGCTCTCAAGCAGCTTAATTTCCTTTATTTTACGGCGCAATTCGTCAAATACCGCATATTCACGCCTGTACTCGTCAAGCAGCGCTCCGTTATTCGCGTAAATATCAACAAGCTCTAGGTGACACGCACTGTCAAGCAGTGCGCCCGTATCATTCTGCCCGTGTATAGAAACCAGCGCCGAGGAAATTCCCTTAAGCACCGAAAGCGATACAGTTCTGCCGTTAATTTTAACCTGTGAGCGACCGTCGTCTGTTACAGTGCGCTGTACAAAAAGCTGACCGCTCTCGTCGGTATCAAGCCCATTCTCCGAGATAAGCTCCAGGGCAGATGGCGAAAACGAGCCAAAAAGAGCGCTTACGAGCAGTGAGTGCTCGCCCTTACGTATAAGCTCACGGTCTGCCTTACCGCCAAGCAAAAGGTTTATACTGTCGATAATTATTGATTTACCCGCACCCGTTTCGCCCGTTAAAGCTGTAAAGCCCTCGCAAAAATCAAGCTCTACCGATTTTATAACCGCTACGTTCTCTATATGTAAAGAAATCAGCACGATTATCTTTTCCTTTCGATTTAATGTCCGAACATTTTTTTGAGCACAAGCTCCGCATCAAGACCCTTTTCCTTGGTTTTATATACCATCAAAAGCGTGTCGTCACCAGCAACCGAGCCCACGAAGCCGTCAATATGCCTATCCTCAATACACACTGCAATTGCGTTTGCCATACCGGCCAGCGTCTTGATTACAACGATGTTTTCTGCAGACTCGATTTTAACTACCGCATCGGATAATGACGACGTGTGTGCAGGCGTGCGCCTTGTAACGGCCTCGTCGCGCACTACATATTTATATACCCCCGCACCGGTGGTGCTCTTTACGAGATTCAGCTGTCTTATATCTCTTGAAACGGTGGTCTGCGTTGCCTCAAAGCCCTCCTCATTCAGCTTTTCAATAAGGGCCTCTTGGGTGCTTATTTCATACTTTTTAACAAGCTCAAGTATCTTTTCCTGTCTTAAATTCTTCACCTTACCGTATCCTCCAGCATTTTCATTTTACCGAATAAATTCGAAAACATTGTATTCTCACAAAAGCTTATCATTTTAAGCTTTTTCTCCGCTCTTCTTATCGTTGCACATTCACCGCTCTTAAGCGTTTTGAAATATCTGCCGTCAATGCTGAAATTCAAGTCGTCAAGGCAAATATTGGTAAGCCTTATCTCTTCGTCTGCAGAGAAAATTACCGACCTGTTAAAGAATGAGTGCGCGCATACCGGTGTTACGATAATTCCGTCTACGTTGTGCGCCATAACAGGACCTCCCGCGGAAAACGAATATGCCGTAGAGCCCTGCGGAGTTGATAAAATCACACCGTCAGCACGGTATCTTATGGAGTTTCCCACACTGTCCTCAAGCCCTATATCGGCAATACCGAGATAGCTCTCGTGTGACAAAACTATATCGTTTACGGCATATTTGCCGCCCCCCTGCCCGACTATCTCAAGCAGCATCTTTTCTTCAACACTATATTCACCGCGCGAAACGAGCTCAAGCACCTCAAGCTTATCGGGCTCGACCGCGCTTAAATATCCTACCTTGCCGAGATTTACGCACAAAAGCGGTATATCAAGCGATATTGCATAATGCGAGGCATCAATTACAGAGCCGTCACCGCCAACCACGATTATAAGGTCAGCCGCTGGCATATCACTGTAAAAGCGCGCACCCTTAAGCTTACCCTCATATTCTCGGCTTACGTGTGCATCAATACCTAAAGCCCCGAGCTTTTCTACTACACGAGAGGTAACCGAAAGCCCCTCGTCCTTATGTGCGTTTGGAATAATAATTGCGTTTTTCATTTAAATTCAGTTCCTTATGAAATATGCAAGAAATTCAACGTTGCCGTCACCGCCTTTGATGGGCGACTCTATAATACCCTTTAGGGTAAAACCACAGTTTTTAGCAAAATCCGTAACCTTTTTAACGGCTCTCTCACGTGCGGATTTTTCTTTTACGATACCGCCCTTGCCTATATTCTGCCTACCAACCTCAAACTGCGGCTTTATAAGGCATATAAACTCGGCACCGCAGGGCAAAACCCGTGACAAAGGCTCAATTATGTAGGTTGCCGAGATAAAAGAAACGTCCATTACCGCAAGGGTCGGTACGTATTCAAAATCACAAGTCTGCATATACCTCGCGTTATAGCCCTCTATAACCGTGACTCTGTTATCGGAACGAAGCCTCTCGGCCATCTGCCCCTGCCCCGAATCTACCGCTATTACGTGTTTAGCACCGAAAGACAAAAGGCAGTCGGTAAATCCGCCGCTTGAAGCACCTACGTCAAGGCACATCTTACCCGTCGGGTCTACGTTAAAAGCCTTCAGCGCGCCCTCAAGCTTTATGCCGCCGCGGCTGACGTAAGAAAATACCTCTTTGTCAACGCTGATAAGCTCCTCAAGGCCTGTAACATCAAACGACGGCTTTTCCACGACCTTGCCGTCAAGTGTCACAGCACCCGCCTCAATATATCTTTTTGCCTCTGTTCTGCTTGACAAAATGCCGCTTGCGGCAAGATACGCGTCAATTCTCATTGTCACCGGTAAACGGGCGGTCGGTAACTGTACCGTCAATGCCCTCTGTAAGCTGGCGCACCTTGATTTCACACTCAGACAGCCTCTCGTTACAGATTCTCACAAGACCTATCGACTCCTCATAGAGGGCAATAGACTCGTCAAGTGAAAGATTGCCGCCCTCAAGAGCCTTAACTGCCGCCTCAAGCCTTGCTATCGCGTCCTCAAATTTTATATTCTTATCCATTTTTCTTCTCCAAGACCTCACTTACAATAGCACCTATGCTACCGTCCGAAAGCCGTATATTTATTTTGTCACCTACACTTGCGTGCTTTACGGTTTTATATATTCTTCCCTCACCCTCAACAACCGCGTAACCGCGGGAAAGTACAGAAAGCGGGCTCAACGCATCAAGCTTACCGTACAGCAGACGGGCGTGTGTATTTGCATCGGTTAACACCCCTTCTACAGCACCCCTTATTGCCGTATTCAAGCTGTCAAGCCTTATATGCTTATCAATAAATACTAAATCAGGTCTCTGAAACGCCTGCGAATTAAGAACTGTGTTAAGCCTCATAGACGCATTATTGGCCTGTGCTATAAGCGCTGCGTCAAGCCTATCCTGCATGGCATCTACACGCATTGCAAGCTCGCGCCTGTCGGGTACTGCAAGCTCTGCCGCGGCAGATGGGGTCGGTGCACGCAAATCGGCAACGAAATCGCAGATTGTAAAGTCGGTTTCATGACCCACAGCAGAAATTACGGGCACGTCAGCTGAATAAATAAGCCTTGCAAGCCTTTCACTGTTAAACGCCCACAAATCCTCAATAGAGCCGCCGCCCCTGCCTATAATCACCGTATCGACAAGCTTCGACGAGTTGAAATATTCAATACCTCGGCATAAGCTCTCTTCCGCACCGTCACCCTGAACGAGTGCAGGATAAAGATATAGCGCCGCATACGGGTACCTACGTCCTATTACGTTGATTATGTCCCTGACCGCCGCACCTGTGGGTGAGGTAATAACTCCTATTGCAGTGGGATATTTCGGTATCTGCTTTTTTCGGTAAGGGTCAAACAAGCCCTCAGCCTCAAGCCTTGCCTTAAGCTGCTCATACGCAAGGTATAGCGCACCGAGCCCGTCAGGCTCAAGTGAGGAAACGTAAAGCTGATATGTGCCGTCCCTTGTAAAAACACTGACAGTGCCGCGAGCCAAAACCTTCATACCGTTTTCCGGCATAAATTTAAGCCTTTCACGGCTTGTGCGGAACATTACCGCCTTTAGCTGACTTTCTGAATCCTTTAGTGAAAAATAGAGATGCCCTGACCTGTGGTCGGTAAAATTTGAAATTTCGCCCTTAACGGTAATTCCCGACAAAAGGCGGTTGTTTTCAATCGTATTTTTTACAATACCGTTAAGCTCTGATACAGCGATAGCATTCGGTATTCTCTCACGCAAGCCGCTTATATCCACAGCGCATCTCCTTTCAAGTTATTTAAGAAAATTTCTCCTTGTAAGCTCTGCAATTCCTACTGCGTTATCACTAGAAAGCGCGGGCTCTGCAAAATAAGCGTCAAAGCTATTTAAAAGACGCTCCTTTATTATCGAGTTACACATAACTCCGCCGGCAAAAACAAACGGCCCTCTGCCGTACTCCGAATTATACGCACGGCACATTCCCTCTATCGCATCGGCAAGATATGAAAAAACAAGTGCCGCGGTTGCTGATGCATCGGCCGAGTCCTTATATTGCTTTATTGCCATATTCTCCAGCCCCGAGAGATTTACGTAAGTTCCGTCCGTACGCGGGTGCTTGTAGCTCGGTATTTTATCGCAGGATTTTGCAAGACGCTCAAGTGACGGTCCTGCGGGAAAATCAAGCCCCATAAAAACACCGACTCTATCAATAATCTGCCCTGCGTTTAAGTCGCGCGTACCGCCGACAAGCTCTGCACTGAAAGCGGTATCGGTGGGCTTTACTCTTAAAAGCTCGGTTGTACCGCCCGAAATATGAAAGGCACCGAACTCACCCCAATCGCCAAAATCAGCCCCCGAAGAATAAAGTGCCGCCATTATGTGACCGCACTGATGCGAAAAGCGGTATACCGGTATTCCAAGCGTAGCACCTATGCTTTCTGCAGCACTCACACCCGATAAAAAGCAAGGCATATAAGAGCCGTCCTGGTTTCTCGGCTTTTCACTGACACCTAATGCCAATGGGCGCTTGCCACCAAGTATCTCGCGAATCTCCAGCATAGCATCGGGAATATTCTTAACGTGTGCAAAAACGGCATCGGACTGTCTGAGCCCTCGCTCGCCCTCTTTTACCTTAAGCGGACGCTTTACGTTTGCAACAAGCTCTCCGTCAAGGGTGATTATAGCCAGCGAGGTTGTGTAATTGCTTGTATCAATGCCTATGACAACATCCTTATCTATCATTTGCGGCCAAGTTCCTCTGCGAGCTTATTAAGAACTCCGTTTACGAGTGAATACGCCTTGTCGTCGTCGTATTTCTTAGCAAGCTCTACCGCCTCATTTATAGAAACACGCGCCGGAATGTCCTCCATAAACATCATTTCGTACGTGGCAAGAGTGATTATAGCCATTGAAACGTAAGAAACTCTTTCTCTTTTCCACCCCAAAAGGCATTTTTCAACCGTTTCGTTAATTATAACGTTGTTCTCCACAGTGCCGAAAAACACCTGTCTTACGTAATCGTCACATTCGAGCCCGCGCACGTCAGTAGCCTTGTTATAAATCTCCTCTGCACACTCGTCAGCCTTAATCAGATTCTCAAAGATAAGTATAAAAGCGTTTTCCCTGGCTGTCTTTCTGTTCATTATTGCACCTCGTGAAAAATATTTTAATTATATTATACAGCGCGCGTGCATATTTGTCAACGGGTTTTGCATTTTTATGCATAATCAACGTGAATCTGTAAAAATAATGGCGTAACCGTATTGCAAAGCTTGCGAAAATGTGGTAAAATGTTATTTGTTAATTTATATTTGTCGATTTTCGGAGAGTTTTATGAGGCGTTTTGAAAGAATGCTGCTATGCGGCACGGGGTACACGGTACTTATACTTACGCTATTCTATATTTTTGCGGCTATCGCAAGGTTTGAAGAAATGTCAATTGGCGTTGGCAGATTTTTTATTATTCTCGCCTTTGGTATGCTTATCGCCCTTGCTGAGCTTATATACGGTCTTTTGACTCTAAAACGGGTATTCAAGTGCTTAATACACTATTCCCTTTTGCTCTTGGCCTTCATTATCGTTTTTATGCTCGGTGAGTTTATTACGGTAAACGGACCTGCATCTGTCTTTGTCGGCATTACGGTTTTTACACTCTTCTACCTTTTAATCTTCGGCATTGTTTATCTTGTGAGGCGCACAGTGGGTGCTGCAGACAATAAGCTTGATAAAAAAATAGCACAGAAAAAGTCGGCGAAGCCAAAGGAAAACGAAAAGCCCAAATACACCCCGAAATTTAAATAAGCGGAGTATTTTATGGATATTGTACGATTTGAGGTTGGTGACAAACTGTGCCTTAAAAAAAAGCACCCCTGCGGCGCTGATATATTTACTGTTTTACGAATTGGGTCTGATATAAGAATAGTTTGCACAGGCTGCGGCAGAGATTTAACAATGCCGCGCACATCCCTTGAAAAAAGCATCAAAAACGTGCTCAAAGGCACAACTGATTTGTGAGGTTACTATGTTTCATTATCTTAACGGCGAATTGGCCTTCAGAGATATAAATACCTGCGTTATCGACTGTGGCGGAGTGGGCTACAAGCTTACTGTAAGTCTGATTACATCAGAATCGCTTGCATCGCGCTTGGGTGAGAGGGTTAAGCTTTTTACAGTTCTTTCGGTAAGGGAGGACGGAGTTGAGCTTTTTGGATTTGGCTCGAACGAGGAATGCACGGCATTTAATCTGCTTACCTCGGTCAGCGGAGTCGGCCCCAAGGCGGCTATGAACATTCTTTCTATCATGCCGCCCGACAGGCTCGCTATGGCTATATGCACCGACGATATAAAGGCAATTTCAAAGGCGCAGAACGTAGGCTCAAAGACTGCGGCGCGTATTGTTCTTGAGCTTAAGGATAAGATTGCAAAGGATATGATACCCTCTTCTCAAAAGGGGTCGTACACAGCTGCTGCCGCACCCGCTGCATATACTGTAAGGGGCAACCTCAGCGAGGCGTGCGAGGCTCTTATGGCACTCGGATATGACAAAAATACCGTACTTAGTACGGTAAAGGGCATTGAGCCCACCTTAGAGGTTGGCGAAATTATTAAGCTTGCACTTAAAAAACTATCAAGATAAATTCAGAAAGGACGGCAGGCAATGAACGACGAGGTTGTTGAATTTGATTACGAAAACCGAATACTTTCAAACGAATATACACCCACCGAGGATGCCGAGGTCGAGGGTGATTTAAGACCTAAAATACTCGACGAGTACGTTGGACAGGCTAAGGCAAAATCCAATCTGAAGGTTTACATTGAGAGCGCAAAGCTTCGCGGCGAGCCGCTTGACCACGTATTGCTTTACGGACCGCCCGGCCTTGGTAAGACCACCCTTTCAGCTATCATAGCAAACGAAATGGGGGTTAATATCCGCACAACGTCAGGCCCTGCGATTGAAAAGCAAGGCGACCTTGCGGCAATACTTACAAATCTTGCCGAGGGTGACGTGCTTTTTATTGACGAGATACACCGCCTCTCACGCTCTGTAGAAGAAATTCTTTATCCCGCTATGGAGGATTACGCGCTCGACATTATTATCGGCAAGGGCCCCAGCGCGCGCTCAATCCGCTTACCGATTCCCCGCTTTACGCTTATAGGCGCTACTACGAGAGCAGGCCAGCTGACAACACCCCTGCGCGACAGATTCGGCGTATTGTTAAAGCTTGAGCTCTACACCCCCGAGGAGCTTGCAACCATAGTTAAGCGCTCTGCGGGTATACTTGAAATATCTATCACCGACGACGGCGCAGTATCAATCGCCTCGCGCTCCAGAGGCACGCCCCGAATAGCCAACAGACTCCTCAAGAGAGTGCGCGACTTCGCCTTGGTTAAGGGTAACGGCACCATAACCTCGGATATAGCTAAAATGGCACTCGAGGCGCTTGAGATTGATGAGCTCGGACTTGATAACGTCGACAGAAGAATGCTCGAGGCTATCATCCGCTACTACGGCGGCGGCCCTGTCGGCCTCGATACCCTTGCCGCAACTATAGGCGAGGAATCGATAACTATTGAAGACGTCTACGAGCCCTACCTTATGCAGATTGGATTCCTCGCCAGAACCCCCAGAGGAAGATGCGCGACCAAGCTCGCATACGACCACCTGGGTATTCCATATTTCCCCGCATCCACCGGCAAGGGAGTTCCCGGACAGACCAATATTGATATTGACGACTGACAAAATAAAAGCTGCCCGACCTGTTATCAGGTC
>JAZRFH010000004.1:0-24448 GCA_045661245.1 Eubacteriales bacterium
AGATATACAAGCAGTGCCTTACCCTTAACGTTAAGCTTAGCACACTGTATTCTCTGCTTGTTAAAGGAGTCAAAGTTCCAGCTTGTTCTTGACTTAACGCCCTTATATGAGAGCAGCTTATTCTTGATTACCGTGTAATAATCCTTTATTAAGTCCTCAGACTGAATGAGTCTTGACTGGAAGGAGCTTCTGTAACGAATCATTACGGTTTCACCGTCGATAACAGCCTTAAGTGCATCGTCACTCTCAGACTCAAGAACTACAGTAGATTCTGTAGGCTCAGGCTCTGCAACAGGCTCGGGCTCGGCTACGGGTTCAGGCTCAGGCTCAGCTACGGGCTCAACCGCAGGCTCTACAGCTTCCTTAGGCTTCTTATCAAAGCCGTCAAGCAGCTCACTTACATTAACTTTAACCAAGTCAGAATTCTCGTCAAGCGTCATGCCCTGAGGAAGAATAATCTTTACAAGACCCTCTCTTGCGAGCTCGTCTGTCGTTCTGTAAGGCATACGGTAGTCAATATCCTGTACCTTACCCTCGGGTATCTCAAGCACCCTCATCATCTCCTCAATAAGCTCAAGAGCGTACTTAAGACCTCTCTCGCTCTTAACCTTAAGGAGCATGGGAACGTCAGCAAACTTGGGCTTATCGCCTACGTTCTGGAAATGGTATTTATTTGCGTTGTACTGCTCTGTATCCAGGTTGAGATATACAAGCAGTGCCTTACCCTTAACGTTGAGCTTAGCGCACTGTATTCTCTGCTTGTTAAAGGAGTCGAAGTTCCAGCTTGTTCTTGACTTAACGCCCTTATATGAGAGCAGCTTATTCTTGATAATTGTGTAGTAGCTCTGAATCTCGTCACCCGACTGAATGAGTCTAGACTGGAAGGAGCTTCTGTAACGGATAAGCACAACCTCACCGTTTATGATAGCCTTAAGATTATCGTCACCATCAGACTCGAGAACTATCGGAACGGTAACAGATGCAGGCGCAGGCTCTGCAACGGGCTCGGGCTCTGCAACAGGCTCAGGCTCGGCTATGGGCTCGGGCTCTGCAACGGGCTCTTCTTCAACTGTTGCCACGGGTGCTACAGGTGCCACAGGCTCTTCTGTAGGCTCACCGTCAGGCTCGTCAGTGCCCTTGCGGCGCTTAATGAAGAAGATAATTATTGCTATCACTATCAGAACGAGAAGAGCTATGATAAGTACGGTAGGAAGAATATTATCCTCGTCGGGAATAATATCAACAAGAGGTGTGCCGGGGGCAGCTACTGCGTAAACAGAGAAGTGAGTTGCATCGAATACGAAATACTCACCCTCGCGCGTTGCGGTAACAACCTCAGCGGTGCCGTCTGCCTTAATGTAAACGAGGTCTATATCCTCTCTATCAAGGCAATTCTCGGGAATACGGAACTTAACCTTAAATCTATTCTCTGCAGACTGCAATACACCGTCCTTAACCAAGGTAATATCAAGAGCAGAGAGAACCTCCATAAATACGTCGTCAACGAGTATACCGCCAACGTAATTCTGTGTCGCGGGATTTACTATAATCTCAATCTCAGGGTCAAGACCGTCGGGAATAGTAATCTCAAGGTCAAATTTAACCGAGTTATCCGGATATCTATGAATAACGACCGCAATCTTAAGCAGTGCCGTCATATTTTTGGGAACTACGTAGTTGGCAGGGTCTGATACCGAGAAGCTGGCGGTTACGGTATATACGCCTGACTGCACCTTACCGTTACCCTTATAGCTTACGCTAAGACCGTCGGGAAGGTCGCCTGTAAGGTAAATTGAGTGTGCCTTACCGTCATAGTCAAACAGCTTATCGTTAAAGCTTATGCCGTCAAGATTGTAGCTTGCTTTATCTATAACCCACTCAAGCGAGTCAACTGTAAACGTACCGTCCTTAATTACGTAGTTTTTGTTAGTGTCGGGGATTGCAATTACTGCAGTTGCTACGTATTTACCCGCATTCTTTTTAACGTTATTCGTATAGGTTATCCATCTTGTATCAAAGTGCTGTGGCAATCCCTTGAGGCCAACTGTGAAGTCTGTGCCGTTATAAGTAAAGGCAGATTCATAATCCCACTCAACATCGGACAAATCAAACTCATAAGGCAGAATTACCCAAGGCAGCTCAAATCTAGTAAGCTCGTTGCCCAGCTTATCCTTGATTATAGCAACTGCAGTGTATTCGCCCGCGTCAGTCTTTGAGTTGTTAAGATACTCAACCTCGAAGATTGTATCGTCAAGTCCCTCAACGACTACACTGTGTGAAGAGCCGTTATAAGCAAACGCGCCTGTGTAGCTCCACTGTACCTGTGTGGGCGGTGTGGGGGGAACGTAGGGCTGTGCCTTAATCTCCCAACCGGTAAGAGTATCAGTCTTAAGCGTTTCACCCGTTCTGTTATCTGTAATAACAACGGTAGCGTCGTAAACGCCTATATCCTTCTTTTCATTATTCGAATAGGTTGCAGTCACGCCCGAAGGAAGCTGACCGTCAACAAGCTCAACCGTCTTAAGCGTGCCGTCATAGATAAACGGAGCTGTATAATCCCAAGTGAGATTACCGATTGAGGGGGGATTGTACTTAACTACTATCGCGTAGGTTGAGAAATGTGTTACGTCAAATACAAGGTAATCACCTACTCTTGTAAAGGTTATGCCTGCATCAACCTGAGTACCGTCAATATGCGCTACGGCAAACTCAGCACCGCTTCTGTATGCCGCGGGGATAAGCAGCTTAACCTTAAGGCTCTCACCGCCAAAGTCAAAGTCCTGACCGTTCTTCTTGAACGTAATATCGTAAGCCGCAAGCACGTCGTACGCGGTAGTCTTGCCCGATATAACAGTTTGTATTCCGTTCGGATATGCAGCTGTTTCGTTAGTTACGTTAAAATCAAGCTCAGGGTCAAAGTTTGTTGTACCGTCGGTGTAAGAAACCTCAACCTCGTGTCCCTCTGCAACGTTGGGATACTTGTGTGTAGGTGTAACAACGCGTATCTCGGCAGTCATGGGCGCAATAGGATTATAGTTGTCGGAGTCATGCACGGTAAATGTTGCGGTTGCAGTGTAGATACCGCAATTAGTTACCTTGTTTCCCGAATAGTCCACCTTGAACAGTGCAAGGTGAGCCGGTGTAATACCCGTAACAGTATAGGTCTGCTCAGTGCCGTTATAAATAAGCTCTACGTTGGAATAACTAATGCCGGTCATATCAACGTCGGCCTTTACAATCTCCCAATCAAGGTCCATCGTGCAAAGCTCTGCACCGCCATTCTTAAATGTAACCTTAGCGGTAAGGTGATATTTGCCGACTACCGTTTTGGTGCGGTCACCGATATATTCTACGTCATAAACCGAACCGTCTACACCGACAAGGCTTATTGTGTGCTCCTCGGTGTTATACTTAATCGGTGCTGTATAGCTCCAACCGAAGCTAACCGAGGGGTATTCAATCGTCCATACAAGCTCGTCGGTTGCAAGAATATCTCCGGTAACCTTATCCTTGATAACTACCTTTGCGGTGTAGGTACCGCGGTCGGTCTTTTTATTTTCTGTATACTCCACGTCAAAGAGAGTGGGGTCAAGATAGGTTTTAAGCTCTACTGTATGCTCGTTACCGTCATACTCTACAGTACCGTCATAATTCCACTCAAGGGGCGAGGGCACTGTGGGGGGCACGTGCACGAACTCGGGCTTCAGAACAACGTCGCGTGCGGGCATTGCAGATACGGGAGTGCCGTTCTCGTCAAGCCAGCCCTTAATCTCTCTGCCGTCAATCTCAGTAACGTCAGCAAAGAATGCAACGTTAGCACCCTTCGGTAAGAAACCAACTCTTGTGGTGTTACCGATTACATACTCAACCTTGTGTATATCTGTAAGAGCGAGGGACGCATTAACGGTAATTGTTTCTTCAAACTCGGGCAAGAATGCCGCGATACGCATACCGTACTCCTCGCTTATCTTAACGAGAATTTCTTCAACATCATAAATACTTACAGTGCGTGTTGCCGACACATCAAAAAGACCGTTGCCGTCGTAAAGCGAGAATACATTTTTTTCCTTTATCTCGCCCGGCAGCTGTTCGTATACTCTGTCAATATAAGGAACGAGCTTTTCGTAGTACGGCTCAAGCTTATCAAGCTTAGCACTTACCTCGCTATTGGAGAGGCCGGATAGGTCAACGTACTTGTTAATAAATTCACTCTTACGTACAAAGTCGTATCCGTCAGATACCAGTATATCCTTTATCTCGTCAAAGGTTAATGACTTGAACTTCTGATAGAACTCTTCAACTGTGCCGTCAAGCATAGAGAATATCTTGAGCTTAAGGTTATTATCAATCTTGTTTGTGTTGCAAGCGGAAAGCAGGAGAGTTGCCGCACGTGCGGGAACCTTAACACCAAGATTTACGGTATTACCCGAATAAGAAAACTCAACGTAATCGGAAATAAGGCGCGCAAGTGCCCTCACCTTATCGTCACCCGAGCCTATTTTGCCCGTTAAATCAAAATCAATAGTACCAACGGTGGTTTCAATTTTAACGTTATAGGTAAGCGACATCTGTGCAAGAGTATACTCAGCAATCTCAGAGGGACGAGGTAATTCGCGGATAAGTTCAGCAATCGCTTCACGCTTGATAAAATTCTCAGCACCGATAGGGCCGTAAACCTCGTGGCCGTTAAGAGAGATGCTCTTTACCATAGCGATTACGTCTTCAATACCCATTTTGTCGGGCATTGCGTTAATCTTATCTACGGTATCTGCGTATGCGACAAGAATATCAGCAATATAAGCGTCTATCTTACCGTTAAAATCACCGTGACCCATATCAAGGTAAATCTTGCAGGACTCGTCACGTATATCACCTGCTACAGGGGGCGCTGACATATCAAAGCGCGAGCCCTCCTCTACCTTAGCTACAACGGCATTCTTCAGTGCATTAAAATGCTCACTGTCATTTGTTCTGAAGAACACGATAAGGTCATGCAGGTAAACGAGAGAATTAGTTTCGTCAAGACCTGCAACCACTGCCGGGTCGTCATTCCTAAGGTAAGCCTCTATGGCAAGCTCTGCAGGGTCGGAGAAATTGATAGTGCCTGCAAGGTGCTTTGCGCGAATATCAAGGAAATAGCCTACTACCCTCTCGTCAATAACTCTCTCAACTCTCGGGTCAAGGTCAAGCACGGCGGTATCGCCAACAATCCACTCTACGTAATGCTCGGCATAGTCCTCAACCTTAGCCTTAAGGGTTGCATATACCTCTTCTTCAATTATGCCATTGATTTTCTCCTCAACGACATCAGTAGTATGGCTGTTAACCTGCTCTTTCGTTATAAGACCTGCTTTGTAAGCAAGCTCAAAAAGACCGCAGGCATAATCTATAAAGTCTGCCATAAGCGTGTTTCCGTCGTCACGGACGGTAGCCTTGAAGAAGGCCACGTATGGCTCGCTATCCTTGGAAATAGCAGGGTCAAGAGTCGCTATGTAATCGTCGATAGCAGTCTTCCACATCGTATCAATGGAAATACCGTCACTACCCGAGCTTAAATCATACTTAAGGTCGTCAAGAATGATATTCTTAACTGCATCAATTAAGGTTTCGGCAAGCTCTTTTAAATCCGCCTTATCCGTATCAAGAAAAGACTTAACGTCCTGGTAAAGCGTAAGAACTATACCGTCCTTGTCATAGTCCACCTTGAACCATTCAAGGTCAAGGGAGCCAGAGCCCTTGTCTGCACCGCTCTTCTCATTCGGCAAAGCGCCCTCAGCGTAAATAACCGTGGGGGCAACAGCACCAAAGGAAAGTGCCAGAGCAAGGAACAAAGTAAGCAACAACCGCAAAGATTTTTTCATTTTGTTACCGTACCTTTCCTTATGTAAAATAAGTTTTTATTTTAATAAAATTATAGCATTCGCGCGCGTTTATGTCAATAAAGTAATTGTAATTTTGTAAGAATATATATTTTAGGGCAAACCCTTTATTGCGATTTGCACAAGAATTTGCCCTAAATTGACACGGTATGGGGGTAAAATGAATTTTTACCCGTTATTTTATTTTTTTAACAAGCCTTTTTCTCTCGGTAAAGAAGAATACCGAGAACAGTATTCCAGAGGGTAAAACTACCGCAAAAAGCATAAATATCGCGACACACCCCGCCACTAAAAGCCTCTTTACTGATGGGCTAATCTGTAAGCCGTCAGGCTCCTCTGGTATGGGCAAAAGCGTGGTTTTGTATACTGCGTAATAGGTTGCGTCCTCGGTAACAGGCTTTATCTCGTCAGACCAACCTATGAAGGTATACTTATGGCGTGCGTCACTCGCCTTAACAGGTGCCTTTGGCGGCTCTACAGTTTCACCGTAGCCATACGTGTAGGTTGCTATGGTCTTATCTCCGTCCTTAAACGTTACAGTATACTTTATAGGTTCGCACTCCGCAACCACGGTAACGTCACTTGACGGCATTGTAAATACGCCGCCAATAAGGGGTATCTCTACGCCATCCGAGTCTAAAATACGCAGTCTTACAAGCCTATAGCCGTCATTTACGGCTACGTCAAGCTCAATCTTATCACCGTTATGTGCCATTGTATGCGTCGAGCTTATTTGAGCATACTGCGAAGCAATTATATTGATGCCGTACTCGGCAATAAAAGTGTACTCAATACCGCTTGTCGGCTTAAAATCAAGTCTGCCATCGGCAAGAGTGTAATTTAGATAAACCCGCTTGCCGTCACCGTCAAGGAAAAACAGTGAATTATTCGGTGCATCGGGCAGTCTGCACGGCACCGAGACAGAAATTTTATATCCACTGTCAGAGGGTGTGCCGTTAATGTCTTTCACGTCAATACGGTAAGAATAGCCGTATACGCCCTTTTGCACAATAGACAGAGAAATTACGCTATCCCCTGCCCCGTGCATAGAAATAAGGGTAGAATATGAGAGAGTTACGTCGGCAAATCTGGTTTTCAGAACTATACCGAGGTTAGAGGCGCAAGCTCTGTGGAGAAGCCCTTCAATATTAATTTCTGTATCGATGCTGCTGACACAGTCAGCAATATAAAAGCTCTCATTGCGTGAAATTTCAGCACCGCTGTTGCCGAGCGGTATAATATAGCTGCTATCAAATTCTGCTGTGTACGTGGTATTTTCCGTTACAGGAGAAAATGCCTTATCCCATAATTTGAATGTGTACGCAATTCCGCCGTTATCAGCCTTTTGCGGTGTGCCGTTATAAGAAGGCATAGCGCCGTACGGGTAACTTATTACAGTTTTAACGCCGTCAACATCAAAAGTTACATCATAATATTTGGTATGTGCGGAGAAGGCGGGGTAAAGTAAAAGGTCCTTCGGTACAGCAAAGAGGTCATAGAGGTTACCCTCACTGTCCTGCCAACCAGAAAAGCTATACGTAGCAGAGGCGTCCTCTGCCTTTTCAGGTATATTGCCCGTATAAACGGCAGGGGTATCCTTATCTACAGTGCATCTTTGTACGACGTTGCCATCTGTATCATGGAATATAACAGTAACCTTGGTAACACCAAAAAGCTTTTTACTAAAAACGGTTGAGGCGATAAATTCAAAATTCTCCGTTGCCTCTGTGCGCTCTCTAAGCTCACCGTTATTATATGCATCTATAAGTGCTAGAATAACAGGGTCGGGCACGTAAGGTGGCGGTGCGGTTGGCTCTTTAACCTCAGTAGGCTCAACAGGCTTTTTTACCTCTTCGGGCGGTGTTCCGGGGTTATCCACGGTATCCGGCTTAGCAGGTACCTTAACAGGTGTCGGTGCTTTTGGCTCTTGCTTAAACTCTGGTGATACGGGTTCCTGAACCTCTCTCGGATAACCGCTTGATAGGGGCTCTGGGTCAATGCCGCTTTTAATGTAAGCTTTGCCGAGCACCTCGTTTATTGTTTGCCTTTCAATTTTATAGCTCGAATCGAATTTATACTCTCCGTAGTAGCTCTCAATTGGGCCGGAATTTAAGGCATTTGAGATAATTGCCAGCTGGCATACGAGAATCCTATACTTCTCTCCCCTGCCCTGAGCTATAATTTCGCCACGTATCTTTCTGTTGCGGTACAGCTCGTCCAGCGACTGTGTGAGCTGAGTAAAGCTATCGCAAAAGGCCTCGTAATTTAATGAGTAATAAGAATATTTTTCTTCTTCGGTTTTAAGTGAGAAATATTGAGGTAGGAGAACGCGCAGTCTTTTTGTAGCAGCATCGGCAGTATCGATAACCTCTTTCTTTGCGCCTACTGCTATAAGCGCGTCTTTATTTGCAACGAGCACCTCTGTAACAAGACTGCCCATTACTGCAGAATAGACATCCCTGTCAAGAGTCATTTTTACCTTCGCGGTGTCTATAATTGAGAGATGGTCCTTTGCCTTCTCCAAATCATTTAGATATTTATTATGAATTTCTGCTTTTGCATTGTAATCCGAAAGCTCACTTAAATATACAAGATATTCGGCGTATGCGGTATTATAGCTCTCAAGCGCAGAATTATATTCCTCTTGCCTTATAAGTGCGTTGTTATACTCTTCAAGCTCGGCAAGATATGCGTTATAATCCGCGAGTGCATCGTCGTATAAAGCTTTGAGAGATAAATACTCAGCGTACTTTGCCAAATTAAGCTCATAATCAAGCTTATACTGCGCAAGAGCTGCCAAGTATCCTTCATAATCCGCTTTATCCGAAAGGTATGCGTTATAGAGCTTGTCATACTCGGATAGACGTTTGCTAACTTCGGCCTCAAGAGCCGGAGCATCAAGAAAGGCCTGCTTTGAAAGTGCGGTAATATCGTCACTGTCAATCGTAATTTTAAGAGTATATTCTACGTCTGCGGTAAGGCTCTCGTCCTCGGTAACCGACGCAAAACGTGCATAATAGTATTCGCCATTTTGAGTAAGAGCCTGCACTTCACTCCCGACAGTAACGGATTTCGGAACCCAGATAAGCTCGGTGCCGTTGGCGGCAGTATATGAATAAGTATATGCCTTTACCTCAAGATTGCCCGAGGAGTATTCACAAACTACCCTATCCGACGTAATCGTGTCAGAATAGCTGAGAGTAACAGTACCGAACTTGCTAAGATAATCATACTCAGCGAGGCTTACAGAGTCACCGAGGTAGCTCTCAAGCAAATCGGCACTGCTAACGGTAACGTTTGAATTTGACATTGGGCGAGAGTAATCGTAACTATTTTCCGCAACGGTCACAAAAGTAAGGATTAGAGGTAACAAAACCGAGAAAAACGCAATGATAGTTATGGGGCGTGTTAATTTATTCATATTTTACGGTTTTCACCCCCATACTCTAAAAATTACTCTTATTACACAATATTCTAGCATAAGTGATTGCTTAATTCAATATTTAAATTAAAATTTACATTTTAACGTGTTGACTTGTATCTTACTTTCCTATATAATATAAATGTATCCACCTTATGGGGCCGCAATGGTTTCGACAGGGGTTTTGAGGTACGATAAGCGTAGCGCGCCGGATAATCGCGTCAAAATGTCCAACTTAAACAATAAACGACAACAATACTGTTGCTCTTGCAGCGTAAGCTGTGACGCGGTTTTAAACCGCCCGTACCGCAGGTGAGGACTACGGCACCTGCCGTGCGTCAAATCAGTAGTGAACATGCACCGATAGTTCGCCCTTGTATCGGTCATGCAGAAAAGGGCTACCTGATGGGAAGCCTGTCGCTCGGCTAACCCTGACGGGAATCTTAAAAGAACGACTGCCTACGGAGAAGGTCGTATCAAGGGGCCTTTGGACACGGGTTCAATTCCCGTCGGTTCCACCAAGTAAGTCTGCTTTGTACTTGTTATAAGGCAGGCTTTTATTTTTTCTTTGAATTTATAAAATAGATGTGTATAATAACCGCTAGGGCCATTACACACATCTCGGGAATTGAACGGTTCCCCAGTCAAGTCGCATAGTCGAAATGTGCATAAATCACTGATTTCTTTCATTTCTCCTTGCTTTGTTGACATCGCTGCGTAAAAACCGTCATTTAGAAGGTTTTTACTTGCTACCCGTCGGTTCCACCAAGTAAGTCTGCTTTGTACTTGTTATAAGGCAGGCTTTTTTCTTTGATTTCTATTAAATGCACCGGATTACAAAAATATTATGTATGCCCACGTCGATTAAGATGTAGCAAAGTATTAGCATCATGATTATATCCACGAGCATAATTACAGCTAAGGTAATTTATGAGATTGCCTTTACTTATTAGCACAACGCCGCTACAATACCAAATTAGACATTCAAGAGGCTTTTAATATAAAAAGGCAGAGAAATTTTCACGTCTCTCTGCCCTGTTTTTTTATTCTTTTATAATCATATCCTTTGTGGCAAGACCCTTTACCTTATAGTATATAAAGGTGGCAACCGCCGCAATAACCCACCCTATGGGGAATGAGAGGCTGATGGGCACCGGTGAGTTATCAATAAAGTTTGCAACAACAAAAAGATATATCTGCCTGAATGCTACAAATGACGAAAGCATTATTATCATAGGCACGAGGGTTTTGCCCGCCCCCTGCAAGGCGCCCGAGTATATCATATTTACACACCAGAAAAGGTAGAACGGTGTTAAAATACGCAAAAACAGCGAGCCGTACTCTATTATTTCGGGAGTTGTGTTGAAAATCGAAACAAATGCACCGGGAAAAATAACTATCGGCAATATGATTGCCACCGTTGCGGCAAGCGAGATAAGAAGCGCTACATTAGCACCGTGCTCTGCGCGCTTTATCTGCCCGCGGCCGAGGTTCTGACCCACAAAAGTGGTAGACGCAAGTGAAAGCGACTGCATCGGCAAAAGCACTATCATATCTATCTTTGTATACGCGCTCCAGCCGCCCATACCAGCCTCGCCGAATGCGTTGATATAGCTTTGTACGAATATATTTGAAAAAGAGGTTATTGCCATACGTAACGCAGTAGGCAGACCTATAACGATAACGGTTTTAAGTATCTCGGGGTCGAACTTAAAGTTCTTTAAATCTATCTTTACAGCAGACTCGGTTTTGAACATCAGAATTACAACGAGAATTGCTGAAATGCCCTGTGAAATAATAGTAGCAAAGGCAACACCCTCAACGCCCATACCGAAGCCCAGCACGAACAAAATGTCAAGCACTGCGTTAAGCACGGCACAAACGATAAGCATTATAAACGGCTTTGTAGAGTCACCAACGGCGCGCATAATGCCTGCACCAAGATTGTATATCATAAGTCCCGAAATGCCTGAAAACCATATTACGAGGTATGTCCTTGCCTCTGCCTCAACGTTCTCGGGCATATCAAGTATCATAAGCAAGGGGTTTACAAGCAACAGACCGATTACAGTAAATGCTACGCAAAGCACAAGCGTCATTATGACAGTAGTGCTGACGGCAACCTTTACCCTATCGTTTCTGTGCGCGCCGAAGAACTTTGAAATTACAACGCCCGCACCGCTTGAAAAGCCCATAAAAAAGCCTATCATAAGATTGGTTACAGGGCCGAGCGTGCCTACTGCGGCAAACGCCGCGTCCGAAACAAACTGACCGACAACAAACGTGTCGACCATATTATAAAGCAGCTGAAAAAGATTGCCGAAAAGCAGCGGCAACGAGAACATTATCAAGTGGCGGAAGGTGCTCCCCTCCGTCATATCGACGTCAGTGCTTCTTTTAACCTTTAAAAATGACATTTTAAGTTCCTTTTTCCAGAAATCGTGGTAAAAATCACTCTATATCACCGCACATCACCTTGCGTGCAACGTGGGCGGCATCGGGCTCTTTATTGACTCTTAATTCAACCAGTCTTACCGAGCGCGAGAGCCTGTCAACAAGGCGAAGCGTGCGGATTGCGTTCATAGCATCCTTTGGCATATATACCTGCATTGCAAGCCTTGAGGAAATATCGTCGGGCGTTGTTATATCGGCAGAGTTTACGGGCGCTCTTTCAACAAACGCTATCGATGCAAGCGGGGCACGCTCATTTACTCCGTAGCCCTCTTTACCCCTATAGGGAGTGCCGAAAACAATCGGCTTGCCGTCTATAAATCTTACAATCGGCTTATCTCCGTTGAGGTAATGCACGTCAGCGCCAAACTCGGAAAGCCAAAGGCGCGTATGCGTGGTTTTGCCGACACCGCTGCGCGCGGTAAACGCATAAGCTGAGCCTTTATACGAGAGCACTGCGCTATGAAAAACAAATGCATCGTATTCGGGCAGCTTTTCTGCAATTTTGCGGTAAATTACAATTGACTCAAGATAGCCGGGGGAGAAATTTCCCTCTTCGCTTTTACCTTCCTCTTCAATCTCAGTGTCGGTTGCGGCAACAGAAAACAGGGGCTCTTCGTCGGTTATGTAATCTCTTGCAAGCTTTTCAATAAAATCATACTTATTGTCAACCGCTACGCATAAGTCTGCAAGTTTAATTTTTATCATGTTACGCCCCCTTTTTTTAATTTCTACTACCATTATAGCCTTACACTATTTAAAAATCAACTGCTTTTATATATTTTAATTATTTTTCTGCATTTTTATCTCTTTTGCCAATCCCTGTTGTATAAAAATCTCAAAACAAGAAAAGAATAGCTGTATAACCTAAAAGGAGATACGGAATGAAGAAATTGTTATCCATACTTTTGCTTGGCGCATTACTTTGCGCGGGGCTATTCTCTGTCAGCTCTTTTGCCCTGTTTGGCGGAGGCGTTGCGGTTATTGCAGACGAGGTACAGCTTATTAAAAGCGGCCTTCTTGGGAACAAGCTGTGCTTTACGGACGGTGACTTTAAGAGTGCCTTTGCCGTAACCGATTTTAGCAGTATCACAGTAACTAAGCTCCCATCCTCTGCCGAGGGAACGCTGCTGCTTGCGGGCAGACGCGTTAAGGAAGGACAGACCATAAAGCGCCGCAACCTCTCGGCACTCGTATTCGTGCCGGAATCAAAGGAGATAACCGAGGCGCGCTTTACCTTTAAGCTTGACGGCAAGGGTGAGTACGAAACCGAGTGTATTATGAAGTTTATCGACAGAATAAACTACGCCCCCGAGGTGCCTAAGGATAAGACAACCTCACTCTCACTCGTGACACAGGCAGAAATCGCAATAGGCGGCAAAATCAACGCTACCGACCCCGAGGGTGACAGATTAGAATATATGGTGGTAACATACCCCAAAAACGGCACACTCACACTATGGGATAAAACAGAGGGCAGATACAGATATACTCCCATGAGCGATTTTACAGGCTACGACAGCTTCTGCTACGTTGTACGCGACGAATACGGCAACTACTCGGACGTTGTGACGGTTGGTATTAGAACAACCGAGAGAATGTCAAGCGAGGTATTCGTTGATATGACCGAGAGGGACGAATATAACGCCGCTGTAGCAATGAGCGCTATCGGTGTTATGAGCGGTAAAACGGTTGGTGACGACACCTATTTTTGCCCTGAGGAAACGGTAAGCCGCGCCGAGTTTGTGGCTATGGCTATGAAGGCTTACGGAATTAGGAAGGACACTACCCTCACCTCAAGCTTTTTTGACGACAATAAGGATATTCCCACCTCTCTTGTTGGCTACGTTGCAACTGCTGAGAGAATGGGCATCGTTGACGGCTCTATTGCCGGCGGAAAGCTGCTTTTTGAACCCAACCGCGCTATTACGAAATACGAAGCGGCTATGATTATGGCGCGCATAGTGGGCACGGGTGAGAGCGAAGAGGACGAGGAGTATCTTGAAAACGCAAGTGTGCCAATCTTTGCACGTGCAAGCATAGGTGCTATGGTTACCCTTGGCGTTTTTGCATCTGACGGTGATGCTACCGATTATACTCTGCCCGTAACGCGAGCAGATGCGGCAAGCTACCTTTATAAACTCATTTCCGTGTAAGTAAAAAAAGAGGGCTCGGCGGCTGAACACATTCTTCCGCTTGGCTCTCTTTTTATCTATTCACTTTTCACTATTCACTCTTCACTCGCCCTTGCGATTTGCCTTGCTATCTCGCGCGGCAGGTCTGAGGGAGTGACACCGAAAACAGACAGCTCGTCACGCAAGACATCTGCGGCGAGGCCGTGATAATAAACTGCGAGGGCTGATGCATAAAGGGGCGAAATGCCTGAAGCAACGAGGGCAGACAGAAAGCCTGCAAGCACGTCACCGCTGCCAGCCTTTGACAAAGCAGACGAGCCGGTTGAATTTATAAGCACCTCTTTACCGTCTGTAACTACAGTACCCGCGCCCTTTAAGACGAGAATACAGTTATATTCCGATGCAAAGGCCTTTGCAAGCTCAATTCGCCTTTGCTGAACAAATGCTACAGTATGCCCCGAAATACGCGAAAACTCAAGCGGATGGGGGGTAAGAATAACCGTGCGCTTTGCGTGCTTCAGTATATCCAGCGCCTCCTCCTTACGGTCGGCAAGCGCGTTTATAGCATCTGCATCAAGAATCAATGGTGCGCCCTCAGTTAATATGAGCCTTGTGGTCAGCGCATATAATTCGTCTGTTACCGACGAGCCAGAGCCCAAAAGCACAGCCTTATGCAAAGCGGAAAGCTCTACGGCACGGCTGACGTCAGCCTCGCTCAGCTCCTCGCCTGAAAAGCCCTCGTATATAACCTCGGGCAGCTTTTGCAAAAGCTCGCTGACAAGACCCTGAGCCCCAAAATAGTTAACGCGCCCTACACCGCCCCTTACTGCCGCCTCAAGCGAGAGATGTGCGGCACCGCGGTATTTTTTAGAGCCTGTAATCACAAAAAGACTGCCGAATGTGCCCTTATTTCCGTCCTCACGCCTTACAGGCAACAGTGACACGGCGAGGGGCTTATCAATAAGCCTATATTTAAAATCGAAATGCTCTGTTATTTTATCAAGTGGCAGACCTATATCGTCATACACAATTTTACCTACGAATGAGCGTGCGGGGTATGATACAAGACCCGGCTTTATAAAAGAAAGCGCGACCGTTACATCTACCGAGCAGGCGTATGCGTCTGATATACTTCCGTCGTCTGCATTAACGCCAAGTGGCACGTCTATGGCAATTTTGTAGGCACCCGTAGAGCTGTTTACAGAGCCGATAAGCTCACCGAGTCTGTCAGGCATCTGACCTACAAAGCCCGTGCCGAAAACCGCGTCTACTATACAGTCAAAGCCCTTGATTTCTGATAAAATCTCAGGGGTGTATGCAAAGGGCAAAACAAGTCCGCCGAGGGATACATACTTATCGTGGAAATATTTGCTAACCTCGGTTTTCTGACCAACACCGAATATATCATAAACCTTAACGTTATAATCATTCATTATAAGCTCTGCAAGAGCATAGCCGTCACCGCCGTTATTACCGCTACCCGCAAGAATTATAACCGAGGCACCGGGCTTTACGTGCTCACGCAGCACTGCTTCAACCGCCTTGCCGCTACGCGCCATTAAATCACGCAGGGGTATACCCAAGACGTCGCTTGAATACGTATCTATTTCTCTTATTCTCTCGGATAGTGCAAGTAGCATAAAAACACCGCCTTTCTTACGAATATTCTAGCACAACGGCACGCCCTTTTCAAGCACTCTTAAGAAAACTATTTACAAATAACGTTTTTTTTGCTACAATAAATATAGAAAAACTAAACAGGGGGTGTAAAAATGCAGAACAAGAAAATTGTTATCACTATTGCAAGGCAATACGGCAGCGGCGGTCGGGAGATTGGTGAGAAGATTGCAGCGGCACTCGGTATACCGCTTTACGACAAGGAGTTAATTAAAGAAGCGGCAAGCCGCGGCGACCTTAGCGAAACTGTAGTTAACGGTGTTGACGAATCTGCGGCAAACAGCCTGCTCTACACGCTTGCTATGGGCTCAAACGTGCTTGGCACCACTATGTCATTCGGTTACAAGATGCCCCTTAACGACAAGCTGTTTATTTTGCAAAGCGACGTTATCAAGGACTATGCTAAGGCGGGCAGCTGTGTAGTTATCGGCAGATGCGGCGACTACGTGCTGAGGGACGAGAAAAACCTGTTACGTTTATTTATATACGGTGACCTTGACCACAGGCGCGAGAGGGTTGCCGAGCGTCACCCCGAGATAAAGAAGAGCCATGTTATTGATATAATCAATAAAACCGATAAAAGACGCGCTTCATACTACAATTTCTACACGGGCAACAAGTGGGGTAAATTTGACAATTACGACCTCGCAATCAACTCGTCTACCCTTGGTATTGACGGCACGGTTGACCTGATTGTAGCTTATGCCAAGAAGATGCTGGCGGATTAAAATCCTGCTTTACAGTATTATAAAAAGTTTAACGCCGAGGCTCATTTGCCTCGGCGTTTTTGTATTGGTGAAATTTAAAAATTCTTAGGATAAACTCCGTTTGCGGTGAGGTTGCGGAAGGCTTCAACAACCCCGACCTTATCCTCTTTATAAGTAACACCGTACCATTTATCCTCATTGTCAAGCATTTTGACGTCTGCCTTGCCCTCTGCTATAAGCTCGGACACAACTGTGGGAAGGAAGAACTCACATTTTTCGGGATTCTTAGGCAGGTTTTCGTCAAGGAATTTTGGGAAACGCTTAGCACACTCCTCAAGATACGAGGGGGTAAGACCCCACAGGTTCATTGAAACGAGAGATTCGGGGTCAAGGGGGTAATCTGTTTCGCCCTCGGTATAGTAAATCTCACTGCCGCGAATACCTACCTTTGTGCGCTCAACAACCTCGGTGAGCATTCCGTCCTTGACTGAGCATACACCGCGGGAAACAGTGCCCTGCTCTGTAACAGTATTTTTAATGCGGTAGCCTACCATAGCGTAGTGGTATTTACCGTCGTCATTTGTGTTCTTAAGGAAATTGTAAATTTTTTCAAATGCGTGAGCACCGTAATAATCGTCTGCATTGATAACCGCAAATGGTGCTTTTACCGTGCCAAGACAGCAAAGGAGTGCGTGCGCGGTGCCCCAGGGCTTACGTCTGCCGTCGGGTACCTTATATCCTTCGGGCAATTTATCAAGCTCCTGATACACGTATTTAACGTTAATATCCTTACTCTGAAGATGCGCGTCCATAACCTCGCGGAAATCGCGCTCGATTTCTTTTTTTATAATAAAGGTAACGTCACGGAAGCCTGCCTTGATAGCATCGTAAATTGAGTAATCGATAATTATGTGACCGTAACCGTCAACAGTATCAATCTGCTTAAGACCGCCATATCTTGAGCCCATACCGGCCGCCATTATAACAAGCTCGGGATTATTCATATATGTATTCCTTTCAAAAATAGCTTATGTTAGAATTATATCATACATCGGAAAAAGTTGCAAGTAAAAAAGTATGTTTTATTTGTAATTTAGCTCTTTGTTATCTTTTTTTACAAAAAAAGAGTTTTTACTTGAAAAAACAGAAACCTTGATATATAATAAAATTATAAAAGAAAAGGACGGTGAAATTATGGCAACCTTTCACTTAGTAGACCATCCCCTGATTCAGCACAAGCTGACAATTATGAGAGATAAAAACACATCGTCAAAGGATTTCAGACAATTGCTTGACGAGATTTCAATGCTTATGGGATATGAGATTACAAGAGATTTGCCCCTTGAGGACGTAGAGGTAGAAACACCGATTACAAAGGCTACCTTCAAGCGAATTTCGGGCAAAAAGCTTGCTATTGTGCCCATTTTGCGCGCGGGACTTGGTATGGTAGACGGCTTGCTCAGACTTGTGCCTGTGGCGAGAGTCGGGCACATCGGTCTTTACCGCGACCCCGAAACGCATTTGCCCGTTGAATACTACTGCAAGATGCCCGGTGACATTGAGCAGAGGACGGTTATTATAGTTGACCCTATGCTTGCAACGGGTGGCTCTGCTGCTGACGCTATCACTATGGTTAAGGCGCGCGGTGCTAAGAAAATTATGCTTATGTGCTTAGTTGCGGCACCCGATGGTGTAGAAAATGTGCTTACCGCGCACCCCGACGTTGACATATATTCTGCCGCACTTGACGAGAAGCTTAACGACCACGCCTACATTGTACCCGGACTTGGCGACGCAGGTGACAGAATTTTCGGTACACTTTAATGCGTGAGATAACTATTGGCAAAAACGACGCCGGACAGCGGCTTGACAAGTTTATTACTAAGGCGCTTGACCTGCCGCAGAGCCTTTTATACAAGTCTATACGCACGAAGAAAATCAAGGTTAACCGCAAGCGCGCAGAAATCGGTATGATACTTAGCGAGGGTGACACTGTACAGTGCTTTTTAGCGCCCGAGTTTTTTGCTAAGCTTGACGGTGAGGGCGATGCTGAGGTAAACCTTGGTGCGATAGACGTGCGGCTTGACATAATATACGAGGACGGGAATATTATTCTTATAGACAAGCCGCAAGGCGTTTCTGTACACGAGGACGAAAACAGCACCGTTAACACACTGATAAATCATATTAAGGCATACCTATACCAAAAGGGTGAATACGACCCGAGGGACGAGGTTAGCTTTGCCCCTGCTCTCTGCAACAGAATTGACAGAAACACGGGCGGAATTGTTATCGCGGCAAAGAATGCCGAGGCGCTTAGGATAATGAACGAGAAAATTAAGGCGCGTGAGATTGACAAGAGGTATCTTGCCTTAGTGCACGGAGTGCCCGATAAAAAGTCGGACACCCTGACGGGCTTTCTTTTAAAGGACGAGAAAACCAACACCGTGCGCGTGTATACGAGAAATGCACCTAAGGGTGCTAAGGAGATTATCACGCGCTATCGCGTGCTTTCAAGCGCTAAAGCAGCCTCACTTATCGAGGTGGAGCTGCTGACGGGCAGAACGCATCAGATACGCGCGCACATGGCGCATATAGGCCACCCGCTGGTAGGTGACGGCAAATACGGAGTAAACCGCGAGGACAAAAAGGGCGGCCACAAGCATCAGGCGCTTTATTCTTACAAGCTGAAATTCACCTTCAAGACGGACGCAGGCGCGCTGAATTACCTAAAGAACCGCGAATTTGCGGTGGACACAGACAAAATTTACTTTACAAAGGGCTACAAAATATAAAAAGGGCTTGAGCATTTACCAAATCGGTAGTGTTCAAGCTCTTATGATTTCCCAGTATCAAGGTACGTAGTCAAACGGGAATATTATACACGGATTTCTATGTCGCAGGCCAAGAGATTTGGAGCAGAATTTTCTGTTTGTGACCCGAAGGCGTACGAGGGTACGTCGAGTGGAAGCAAACGGGAATATTATGCCCAAATACACAAGCCGTGGGCGAAGAGATTTGGAACAGAATTTTCTGTTTGCGACCCGAAGGCGTACGAGGGTACGTCGAGTGGGAGCAAACGGGAATATTATGCCCAAATATCAAAGCCTACTTCGTGCCTGTGGAACCGAAGCCGCCTACTCCACGTACTGTATCGGAAAGCTCGCCCGACTCTTCAAACTCTGCCTTCAAAAACGGAACTATCGCAAGCTGTGCAACGCGCTCACCGGGCTCTACGGTGGCACCCTTATCGGTGTGATTATGTAATGCAACCTTTACCTCTCCCCTATAATCGGCATCGATAACGCCTACCTTATTTGCAGGAGCAAGACCGCGCTTAATGCTGATACCGCTACGGGCAAAGATAAGACCGCAATAGCCCTCGGGTATCTCTATGCTGATGCCCGTGCCTAAAAGGACGGTTGTGTGAGGGGGAATTGTAACCGTGCCGTCTGCTATGCAGTAGAGGTCAGCACCTGCTGAAAAATCGGTGCCGTAGGTTGGTATAACGGCTCTTTCGTCTAGCTTTTTAACTCTAACAATCATATTAAATCTCCCTGTTTTCCGTATTCTTTATCCAGCTTACAGCCTTCCCAAATTACAATCTCGCCTAAGGTGCGCGTTTTATTCATATCAATTATGCGCTGATTGCGCGAGCCGCGAAAGCGTAAGCCGATGCTCTTCTCTTCTTCAACAAACCTACCGTCAACAAGTATGTCAACAAGGTCGAGTATCTCGCGCGTTACCTCAATGCATTTCGGGTGCTCGCCGCGCATACCCATAAGCTCCTCGTAAAGGTTGCCCGTAAAGAGCCATAAGTCACGGTCGGGATAAATTGCCTTGAATTTTTTTAAGAACGGCAATAGCGCCCGCTGATTTGACGGCTCCATAGGCTCACCGCCAAGAAGCGTGAGCCCCCTTACAGACGAATTTTTAAAGGTATCTAGTATTTCCTCTTCAACCTTTTCAGTAAAGGGTTCTCCGTAATCAAAGCTCCACGTTTCGGGCTGAAAGCAGTTTTTGCACCTGTTTGTACAGCCGCTGACAAAAAGCGTTGTTCTTATACCCTCACCGTTTGCTATGTCAAATTTCTTTATATTGCAGTAATTCATAGTGTAAATAATTATTTACCTTTCGGTTTAAGTTTTGACTTTAAGAAGGCACCCGTGTATGATTTATCGCACTTGACAACCTCTTCGGGTGTGCCTGACGCAACGAGTGTGCCGCCGCCGTCACCGCCCTCGGGACCAAGGTCGATAATATAGTCACAGGTTTTAATAAGGTCAAGGTTATGCTCTATAACTATCACCGTATTGCCGCCATCGGCAAGCCTTTGCAAAATCGTAATAAGCTTTGCTACGTCGTCTGTATGCAAGCCCGTTGTCGGCTCGTCAAGTATATAAACGGTTCTACCTGTTGAGCGCTTTGCAAGCTCGGTAGCAAGCTTGACCCTCTGTGCCTCACCGCCCGAAAGAGTAGTCGAGGACTGACCGATTTTAATATATCCAAGGCCTACGTCAAACAGAGTCGAGAGCTTTCTTTCTATCTGCGGTATACCCTCAAAGAAGGTAAGCCCCTCCTCTACCGACATTTCAAGCACGTCGTATATATTCTTACCCTTGTATTTAATATCAAGTGTATCTCTGTTGTAGCGCTTACCGCCGCAGACGTCACACTTTACGTAAACGTCGGGCAAAAAGTTCATTTCAATACACTTAACACCGTCACCCTCGCATGCCTCGCATCTGCCGCCGCGAACGTTAAAGGAAAATCTGCCTGCATCATATCCCTTTGCCCTTGCGTCCTTGGTTTTTGCAAAGAGATTACGTATATCACCGAACAGCCCCGTATAAGTAGCGGGGTTAGAGCGCGGTGTGCGGCCGATTGGGCTCTGGTCTATTGCAATAACCTTATCAAGATGCTCTATACCGCGGATTTCGTCGACCTTACCCGGATAGGTAATTGCGTGGTTAAGCTCCTTGGCAAGAGTGCGCAAAAGCACCGAGTTTATAAGCGACGATTTGCCGCTGCCCGAAACTCCCGTTACCGCTACAAAGCAGCCAAGCGGAATTTTAACGTTAAGTGACTTAAGGTTGTTTTCTCTTGCACCTATAATTTCAAGATGTGCACCGTTGCCCGCCCTGCGTTTTTTAGGCACGGGAATTTCCTTTCTGCCGGAAAGATAGTCGCCCGTTATTGAGCCCTCGGTATTGCATATTTCTTCGGGTGTGCCCTGTGCGACAACCTCGCCGCCGTGTATACCCGCACCCGGACCGATGTCTACTATATAATCAGACTCACGCATCGTATCCTCGTCGTGCTCAACAACTATAACCGAGTTGCCGATGTCACGCAGGCGCTTTAGTGTGCCTATAAGCTTACAGTTATCGCGCTGGTGCAAGCCAATAGACGGCTCGTCAAGTATATAAAGCACGCCTGTGAGTGCCGAGCCAATCTGGGTTGCAAGCCTTATTCTCTGCGCCTCACCGCCCGAGAGAGTGCCTGCACTGCGCGCAAGATTAAGATAATCTAGACCTACGCTTACAAGGAAGTTAAGCCTTGCTTTGATTTCCTTAAGAATTTCTCGCGCGATTTTCTCACGTGTGGGGTCAAGCTCCATATTCTCATAGAACTTAAGCATTTTATCTATCGAAAGGTGGCATACCTTATCAATATCAAGACCGCCGACGGTTACACTGAGAACGGTATCTGAGAGCCTTTTACCCTTACATCTCGGGCACGCAACCTCTTCAACGAACTCCTGATAGTAGTCACCGCCCTGCATACGCATACGCTTTTCTATAATACGTACGATGCCGTCAAAGGTGGTGGTTTGTTCTCTGCCCTCGCCGCCGAAATAACGCATCACGCTGTATTTTTCGTCACCGCTGCCGTACATCAATACGTCCATCTGCTGTTCTGTCAAATCACGCATAGGTGTGTCAAGAGTAAAGCCGAAGCGCTCACCCACCGCGGCAACCAGGGGTCCTGTCCAGGAGTCCTCTGTCATAGTTTTAAAGCCGTTTGCCGCAATTGCGCCCTCGCGCAGTGAAAGCTCGGGGTGCGGTAAGAGCTTTTTAACAGAAATGCGCTGCATATTGCCGATGCCCAAGCACTCGGGGCACGCACCTATGGGGTTATTGAAGGAGAACATACGCGGCTCTAGCTCGGGAAAGCTTATTCCGTGCTCCTCGCAGGCATATTTTTGCGAAAATTCAAGCTCCTCTTCGTCCTCTCCCTCTCTCGCTACGGTAACTATATTTACCCTGCCGTCAGATGCCGCGAGAGCCGACTCAACCGAGTCGGAAAGCCTTGAGCGAATACCGTCCTTAATAACAAGGCGGTCAACAACTATATCCACAGTGTGCTTGATATTTTTATCAAGCTGTATTTCTTCGGTAAGGTCGTACATCAGCCCGTCAACGCGCACGCGTGTAAATCCACTCTTTCGTGCATCTGAGAACACCTTATCGTGCATACCCTTTTTGGCTCTTACGATAGGTGCGAGCACCATAAAGCGAGTGCCCTCAGGCAGCTTTAATATTCTGTCAACTATCTGGTCGAGCGACTGCTGCATTATCTCCTTGCCGCATACGGGACAGTGAGGGACACCGACTCTTGCATAAAGCAAGCGCAGGTAATCGTATATTTCGGTAACGGTGCCAACGGTTGAACGGGGATTTTTAGAGGTTGTTTTCTGGTCTATCGATATTGCGGGAGAAAGACCCTCTATCAAATCAACCTCGGGCTTGTCCATTTGCCCGAGAAACATACGTGCGTAGGACGAGAGGCTCTCAACAAATCTCCTGTGCCCCTCTGCATACAGCGTATCAAACGCGAGCGACGATTTACCCGAGCCTGAAAGACCCGTAAGGACTACGAGCTTATCGCGCGGTATTGTAACGTCGATGCTTTTAAGGTTGTTTACCTTAGCACCCTTTATAATAATTTCCTTCATTTTACTTACCGTTTCTTAAATCCTTAATTCTATCTCTGATAAACGCCGCCTGTTCAAACTCCAGTCTCTTAGCCGCCTCACGCATTTCTGCGGTGAGAGTTTCGATTAAGCGCTCGCGCTCAAGACGGGATAGCTTTTTATCCTTATCCTTAGGCTTTGCCTTTTTACCGATTTCAATAACGTCGGCAACTTTCTTTTTAACTGTGGCGGGCGTAATACCGTGCTCGTCGTTATAGCGCATCTGTATATCGCGGCGGCGGTTGGTTTCGTCTATCGCGCCCTGCATAGAGCGTGTAATACTGTCGGCATACATAATTACGTGGCCGTTTATATTACGCGCGGCACGGCCGATTGTCTGTATCAGCGAGGTTTCGCTACGCAAAAATCCCTCTTTATCCGCATCGAGAATTGCAACGAGAGATACCTCGGGTATATCAAGTCCCTCTCTGAGCAGGTTAATACCTACGAGGCAGTCAAACTCGCCAAGGCGCAAATCTCTTATAATTTCCATACGCTCGAGCGTTTCAACCTTATGATGTATATACTTAACCTTAACCGAGTGGGTAGAAAGATAATCGGTAAGGTCCTCTGCCATAGCGGTAGTAAGAGTGGTTACAAGCACCTTCTCCCCCCTTGCTACGGTTGCCTTTATCTCACCTAACAGGTCGTCAACCTGCCCCTCTACGGGTCTTACGTCAATTTTGGGGTCAATAAGTCCCGTGGGTCTTATCAGCTGCTCAACAAGGCTTGAGCTCTCGTTTTTCTCATAATCACCGGGCGTTGCGCTGACGAATACAACCTGGCCGAGCTTTTCCTCAAACTCGTCAAAAAACAGGGGTCTGTTATCAAATGCAGACGGCAGGCGGAAGCCGAATTCAACCAGGTTTTTCTTTCTTGCAAAGTCACCGCCGCTCATTCCCCTTACCTGTGGCAGGGTTACGTGGCTCTCGTCAATAAACATAATAAAATCGCTCGGCATATAGTCAAGCAAGGTATAAGGGGTTGAACCCTCGGGTCTGCCGGACAAAACGCGAGAATAGTTTTCAACACCGGAGCAAAAGCCTACCTCACGCAGCATTTCCAGGTCGTATCTTGTTCTCTCTTCTATTCTCTGCGCCTCAATAAGCTTATTCTCTTTACGGAAAAACTTAACTCTTTCCTTCATTTCCTCTTCTATTTCAAGAAGAGCTCTCTCTCGCCTTTCGTCTGATACCGCATAG
>JAZRFH010000005.1:0-17100 GCA_045661245.1 Eubacteriales bacterium
ACCACCAGATTAAGAGAATGGTTGCTTCGACGGATAACCGCGTGGTAACGCTCAGGCGCATCAGCTTTGCCGACATACCGCTTGATGATGGACTTGCTCCAGGAGAGTGGCGTTATCTTTCCGCGCAGGAAATAGACAGGCTTCGCTCCCTTGCGGGCTAATTACCGTATTTAATTTAAGGAGAACATAGATGAACATTTTTGCTACTTTGGCACAGGAATTTAATATCAAGGAGGAGCAGGTAGAGAAGACCGTTGCGCTCATTGACGAGGGCAACACGATTCCCTTCATCTCCCGATACCGTAAGGAGGTTACCGGCAGCCTTGACGACGCAACGCTCCGTGACCTTAACGATAGACTCGGGTATTTGCGTAATCTTGAAGAGCGCCGCGTGCAGATAAGCACGATTATTGAGGGGCAGGGTAACCTTACGCCCGAAATTACCTTTGCGCTTGATAACGCAAAAACGCTCGTTGAGCTTGAGGATATATACAGACCCTTTAAGCCCAAGCGTACTACGAGGGGCTCTATTGCAAGGGCAAAGGGGCTTTTACCTCTTGCCGAGTACATTATGGAGCAAAGGGATTTTTACGACCCCAAAATCGAGGTATATGCCGAGCAGTTTATAAGTGAAGAAGAGGGTAAAGAGGTGCCGAGCGCAGAGGCGGCGCTTGCGGGAGCATCGGACATTATTGCCGAGGATATATCCAACAGTGCAGAGATAAGAAAGCTTTTGCGTGAATTCACAATGCAAAACGGTGCGGTTACCACAAAGGGCGCAACGGAGGAGAGCTCGGTTTACGAGAACTATTACGATTTCTCAGAGCCTATAAAGAAGCTTAAGGGTCACAGAGTCCTTGCTATAAACAGGGGTGAAAAAGAGGACTTTCTCAAGGTGTCCGTAACCTTAAACGAGGACGACGGTATTGCACAGATTGTGTCTAAGATTATAACCAATAAGAAGTCAGAGGCAGTGCCGAGGCTTATGGAAACGATAAAGGACGCTTACGACAGGCTCCTTTTCCCCGCTATTGAAAGAGAGGTAAGAACTGCACTCTTTGACGATGCCAGCGAGGGCGCACTTAAGGTGTTCGCAGAGAATTTAAGAAACCTCTTGCTCGTGTCTCCGATAAAGGGTAAAACAGTTCTCGGCTATGACCCCGGCTACGGTCACGGCTGTAAGCTTGCGGTAGTAGATAAAACGGGTAAGGTGCTTGATACTGCGGTAATTTACCCCTTCCGCTCAAAGGGCAGAGATAACGAGGACGACCTTGATAGGTCAAAGGCTGTTGTTTTAAGACTTATTAAGAAGAACGCGGTTGACATCGTTTCTATCGGTAACGGCACCGCATCGCGCGAGAGTGAGAAATTCATTGCAGAGCGCGTTTTGCGCGACCCCGCTTGCCCTAAGGGCGTTAAGTATACCATAGTTTCCGAGGCGGGCGCGTCGGTTTACTCGGCGTCTAAGCTTGCAACAGAGGAGTTCCCGGATTTTGACGTTATGCAAAGGAGCGCGGTTTCTATAGCAAGAAGACTGCAGGACCCTCTTGCAGAGCTCGTTAAGATAGAGCCCAAGGCTATAGGCGTAGGCCAGTATCAGCACGATATGAAGGAAGCGAGGCTCAACGAGGCACTCGGCGGAGTGGTTGAGGACTGTGTAAACGGCGTTGGAGTTGACGTTAATACCGCGTCCTATTCACTTTTGTCCTACGTATCGGGTATTAACACCGCGGCGGCTAAGAATATAGTTAAATACAGAGAGGAAAACGGTGAGTTTACCTCGCGCCGTCAGTTACTGAAGGTGCCTAAGATTGGTGAGAAGGCGTTCTTGCAGTGCGCGGGATTTTTACGCGTGCCGGGCGGACGTGAGGTGCTTGACAATACGGGCGTGCACCCCGAGTCTTATGCTATTGCAGAGGACCTTATCAAGAGATTTGACTACTCGACCGAGGACGTAAAGGCAGGCGGACTTGCGCTTTTGCGCTTCAAGGCAGAGAAATACGGTATTGAAAAGCTCGCGCGTGAGCTTGGCTGCGGTGGGCCCACACTTAACGATATTATCGGTGAGCTTGAAAAGCCCGGCAGAGATATCCGTGACGATGCGCCCGCACCCGTGCTTTCTACCGAGGTGCTTGAGATTACCGACCTTAAGCCGGGTATGCAGCTTAAGGGCACCGTGCGTAACGTTATAGACTTCGGCTGCTTTGTAGATATCGGCGTGCACCACGACGGCTTGCTTCATATCTCCGAGATGTCCGACAGATACGTTAAGCACCCCTCTGAGCTTTTCAGCGTAGGTGACGTTATCGACGTAATTATCAAGGACGTAAATATAGAAAAGCACAGAATTTCCCTGACAAGAAAGGGAATGTCCTCTAATAAATAACAAATAATAGGGAGAAAGACGTGTTTGGTTACGTTAAGCCTGTAATACCCGAGCTGCTCGTTAAGGAATACGAGTTTTACCGCGCAACCTATTGCGGTATTTGCCACGCTATGAAAAAGCACACGGGCAGCCTCTCGCGTATTACTTTGACCTATGACAGTGTGTTTTTAGCCCTCGTGCGTATGGCGTTTATACCCGATGCGGATATCAAAACGGGTAAAAAAAGGTGTGCACCGCACCCCGTAAAGCCGCGAGTGTATCTATGCGAGAACGAGGCTATTCGCTACACGGCAGATGCATTTGCCATTCTAACCTATCATAAAATGCTTGACGACCTGAGTGACGAGGGGCTTGGCAAAAGACTTTCTGTATCAATGCTGCGCCCCGTGTCAAAAAGTGCGTGCCGCCGTGCAGGCCACAAGGACCTTGCGAGTATTGTAAAGGAAAAGCTCGATAAGATATCAAGCCTTGAAGAAGAAAGGTGCGGGAGCGTTGATATTCCCGCAAGCGTCTTTGGCGAATTGCTTGGCGAGGTTTTCGCATACGGCCTTTCGGGCTCTTGGCGCTTGATTAGCTATCAGTGCGGATATCACCTTGGCAGATTTATTTATTCTATAGATGCTATTGAGGATTACTACGAGGATAGAAAAAGCGGTAACTACAATCCGTACGTTCTGCTTTACGGCGGTGCCGACCTGACAAGCGAAAACCGTCAAAGTGTAAAATGTGCCTTACTGCTTGAATGCCGCGAGCTTGAGGGGGCGGTGAATCTGTTGCCCTTCGGCAAGAAAATAACGGCAGAGAATATAGTGAGAAACATTATTTATACAGGTCTTAGGAAAAGAATGGAATTTCTTGGAGGAGAATAAATGACCGACCCATATTTAACCCTCGGTGTTTCGCGCGATGCGACAGACGAGGAAATAAAAAACGCCTATAGAAATATGGCGCGTAAATACCACCCCGATAATTATTCGGACGATAACCCCCTAAAGGAGCTTGCAAAGGAGAAAATGCAGGCTGTAAACGCCGCCTATGACGAGATACAAAGAGAGAGGGCGGGCAGGTCCGAAAACAAACAAAATTCATACACGGGTGCGGTGGGAATATACCGTGAAATAAGATTAAAGATAAATAGCGGTGCATTCCGCGAGGCTGAAGAAATGCTTGCCTCGGTAAATGAATACGACAGGGTTGCAGATTGGCATTTTCTTAATGCTGTGTGCTTAAAGCGCAGGGGCAGACCTCTTGACGCTATGCGCGAGCTTGAAATTGCTTGCAATATGGACCCCCACAACCGCGAGTATCAGCAGGCAAAGGAGGCCTTTAACAAGGCGGGCAACGCCTACGGCAGTGCATATTACGGTGACGGCGAGAGGCGCAGGCGCACTACCGACGAGGACGTTTGCGATATCTGCTACAAGCTCTGGTGCCTTGACTGTATGTGCGAGTGTATGGGCGGCGACCTCATACCCTGCATTTAATATGAAAAATACGAAAAAGCTGACGCTAAGTGCCATTACTGTAGCTCTCGGCGTTGTGTTTATACTGCTCGGCTCGGTTTATGAGCCGCTTGACCTTACGGTCGCGTGCCTTTCAAGCCTGCTTGTGGCATTTATCTATATCGAGGTAGGCTCGCCTTACACCTATCTTGTTTGGCTTTGTACCTCGCTTATAACGGCGCTGATTTTTCCGCTGGGCACTGCGTGGGTAAGTTATTTTCTGGTGTTTGGCATATATCCCGTTGTAAAGGGGTATATAGAAAGGCTCGGTCGTGGGCTTTGGATACCGCTTAAGCTTGGATTTGCGGCAGTGGCAATGGCGGCACTGTTTTGTGTTACCACCTTCGTTATGGGTATCCCCATCGAGAGTATTTTCGGTTTGCCGATAGGTGCCGGCCTTGCGCTGCTCGGTATTCTTTTGGTTTTGTGTTTTATGCTGTACGACCGCTTCGTTACGGCTTTCGTGGGCATCTATCTTAAAAAGATACGCCCGAGGATAAAGAATTTATTAAAATAGGAGTAAAAATGACAAAGGTTGCGTTTATCTCCCTTGGATGTGTAAAGAATCTCGTTGATACCGAGGTTATGCTTAACAATCTCTACGAGGCAGGCTTTGAGATTACCTTTGACGTAGAGGAAGCTGAAATCGTTGTAGTAAACACCTGCGGCTTTATTGAGAGCGCAAAGCAGGAATCAATTGACAATATACTTGACGTGGCAGAGCTAAAGCAATACGGCAAATGCAAGCATATAATTGCCACGGGGTGCCTCGTTGAGCGCTACAGAGAAGAGGTTATGAGGGAGTTACCCGAGCTTGAGGCGCTGGTCGGTGTCGGCAGCTTATCGAGTATAGCAGATGCCTGCAGAGCGGTAATGAACGGAGAAAAATATATCTCGTTTGAGGATAAAAACAAATCTCCCCTCGGCGGCGGCAGGGTGCTTACGACTATGCCGCATACTGCTTATCTCAAAATTGCAGAGGGATGCGACAATCTTTGCACCTACTGCGCGATTCCCTTGATACGCGGCAGACTTCGCTCGCGTACTATAGAGGATATAGTAGAGGAAGCACGCCAGCTTGAGGCTGAGGGTGTTAAGGAATTAAATCTTATAGCACAGGATACCACAAGATACGGCCTTGACCTGTACGGAGAATATAAGCTTTGTGAGCTTGTAAAGGAAATATGTAAGCAAACGAAAATACCGTGGATAAGGCTGCTTTACTGCTATCCCGATAAAATAACAGACGAGCTTATTGAAGAGATGCGCAACAATCCGCGCCTCTTATCCTATATGGACATACCGATACAGCATATATCGGATAAGGTGCTTAAGGCTATGAACCGCCACGGTGACAAGGCACTTATCAAGGCAACTGTCAAAAAGCTGCGTGAGCGCGTGCCCGATATTGTTTTGCGTACAACGGCGATGGTAGGCTTCCCGGGTGAGAGTGAGGGTGACTTTGAGGAGCTTTGCGAATTTGTAAAGGAAGCGCGCTTTGAGCGCTTTGGCGCCTTTACCTATTCACCGGAAGAAGATACCCCGGCGGCAGAAATGCCCGGCCAGATAGACCCGCAGGTAAAGCAGGATAGATACGACATCTTGATGCAAACCCAGCTGCTTGTGACCGAGGAGCTCTCGGCCGGCCTTGTAGGAAAAGAGCGTACGGTGCTCGTAGACGGCTACGACCCTGCGGCCGAGGTTTACTTTGGCAGGAGCTATGCCGATGCACCCGACGTTGACGGTAAGATATTTATAAGAGCGCGCCGCGGTGCGCTGACGGTAGGCGAATTTGTAAGGGTCGTTATAGCGGACGCACTTGATTACGACCTTATTGCAGACCCCGTATAATATACCCCGTGTTAAATTTAGTTAAAAGAGAGGACAAAAAATGAAAAAGCTTTCACTTAACGTACCCAATACTCTGTCGCTTGTGCGCGCACTGCTTGTGCCCGTGTTCGTTGCGGCACTCCTGTTTATGCGCAATCTCGGTGTGTGGGGTTGCATAGTGCCAACAATTATTTACATACTTACAGGCCTTACCGATATGCTTGACGGCAAAATAGCAAGAAAATATAATCTCGTTACCGATTTTGGTAAGTTTATAGACCCCCTGGCAGATAAATTTATGGTTATTGCATCACAAATAGCAATACTCGTTTGGATGTTGCTTTATGCTATGGAGAGCGGCAAGCAGCCCGACCTCATTCTGCCCCTCGTATTCGTGTGGGTTGTGCTCGTAATTCTTCTTCGTGAGCTTGGTGTTACAAGCCTGCGCCTTGTTGTAGCGGGTAAAAGCGGTATAGTAGTTGCGGCTAGTATGCTCGGTAAAATCAAAACCGTATCACAGATGGCGGGTACAGTTGTGATTCTCCTTGAGCCGGTTATTCCTTTCTTTAATGAAAACCACATTCTTTCCTACGTAGCTATGGCTGTTATGGCGTTTACCACAATCTTCTCGGGGCTTGATTACCTCAAGGCATATCTGCCGCATATCGACAGTAATAAATAAGCACTTTAATTATCTATCTCTATGCACTTTGAATTTTTAAATTGAATTGTTTGGTATTTTAAAAAAATAAGCGGGCTTGGAAACAGCTCGCTTTTCTTCTGGAGTAATTTTATTTTAAATCGCAAATATTGATTATTTTTTTATTTTGTCTTTTTGCGATTTTTATAGATTTATACGCACCGCCGTAGTCGTGATTTATATATGCAATTATAATATCAGCCTGAGTTATCATCCATTCGTTTCTTTTTAAAATCGCAAATTTAGGCGGTGTTTTTTCAAGAGGGGGATAAATTGAGGTATCGTATAATCCAAAAGATTGTAGTTGATTGATTCTTTCCTGTTCTGATAAACTTATGTAAGGAGTTACATACACTATCTCTATACAGTGGTGTTCTCTTTTCAATTCTCTACATGCACTAGCACAAATCTCATCAAAATCACCGTATCCACCTAGATAACAAGTTGTATTTTTCGCATCAATAATAATATTCAATATTTGTTCCTTCACCAACTCTTTGACTTTATCTTTTGAACGGACAAATGAGTGACCTGCAAAACTTATAATCATAAAGCACCTCTATCTCGTGGAACACCACGATTTTGTAAGTACATTATACTATTGTTTAAAAACATTGTCAATATCGTGGAACACCACGAGATAAAAACTCTGTATTTACCTATAATAATTGTGGAACTCCACAAAATATGGGTAGGATATAGATATGAAATTAAATGATGCGATTGTTAAGCGAATTGAAGAGATTTGCAAAGAGCGAGAGAGCAATATATGTGATATTTCGTTGAGTGGCGGAATGTCACCCTCTGCAATATATGACCTCATAAAAGGAAGAACTAAATGCTCTAAGGTTATTACAGTCAAAAGGTTTTGCGAGGGTGCGGGAATAAGCTTATCCGAGTTCTTTGGCAGAGATTATTTTAACGATTGCGAGGACGATTGATTTTGACAAGACCCTCTGTTACAGTGAAAGACGTGTTGCAGAGAATTGTATTTTCAGGCATATTAAAAGGACAGAGATACTTTTTCGCTCTCTGTCCTCTTTTTTTATTTTTTGGCTTTCTTTACCTCTGTCACGGTTAATGTGTCGCCATCAATTTTAAACATTACCTCGTGTGTGCCGTAAATCATTCCGTATTCGCGTTCGGGGTCGCTTTTATAGTGAGGGTGGGGGTCGTTTTCAAGCATTGTGATAACCGTATCGGCGGCGTCGCCAAGAGCCGCCCTTTGACCGTCCGTAATCGTGACCTTAAGCGAATTTTCCCGCACGGGGTCGGAGAAACCGCCCGTAGCCTCGGGGTGCGCGTCTGTGTAAGCGAGGTAGGGCTTGACGTCGTATATAGGTGTGCCGTCAAGCATATCGGCACCGCCGACAAGCAGGGTAGTGCCAAAATCCTTGGTCTTTTCAACACCCAAAAGCTTAACGCTTGATAGGCCTATGGGATTGGGTCTATAGGGGGAGCGTGTCGCAAAAACCCCCATTTTTTTGTTACCGCCAAGCCTTGGCGGCCTTACTGTCGGTGACCAGGTGTCACGCTCTGCCTCGGAAAAATTCCAGATAAGCCACAGGTGGCTGTAGCCCTCTATTCCTCTTAGCGCCTCGGGATTTCTGTATTCCTTTTCAAATACAATTCTCGCAACTGCGCCGTCAAGTATTCCGCTTTGGCGCGGTATGCCGAATTTCTCTTTAAAGTCGGTATGTATTCTAGCAATTATTTTCACAAATCAAACCTCGCGTGCGTATCTTTAAGCATATTTTAACATAATACGCACGAAAAATCCATAATATCTTGAAAATTAAATATTTTTGTGCTATAATGTAACAGTTAAACTGTTCTCAGAAAAGAGAGAGGGCAATAAATGAAAAAAATATACAATTTTTCCGCAGGCCCTGCTATGCTGCCCGAAGAGGTGCTTAAGCGTGCCGAGACGGAGCTTATGAATTATAAGGGCAAGGGTATGTCTGTGACCGAGCTTGCACCAGACTCAAAGGAGTTTATTGATATTATCCGGTCGGCAGAGCGGGCACTGCGTGAGCTTATGAATATACCGCAAAACTACAAGGTGCTCTTTTTACAGGGCGGTGCCTCTACGCAGTTTGCGGCAATACCGCTTAACCTGCTATCTGAGCGCAGATGTGCCGATTACGTAATAACGGGTCAGTATTCGCGCAACGCCTATCTTCAGGCTAAGCAGTACGGAGATATTGTTATCGCGGCGTCAAGTGCGGGGGCTAGCCCTGCGTTTTCTACCGTTCCCGAGCTTCGCGGTGCAAATTTCAGACCCGATGCAGACTACGTGCATATTTGCTATAACAACACGGTTTACGGTACAAAGTTCCCGTCCATTCCCGAAACCGGCAGTATACCTCTTGTTGCAAATATGTCCTCTTGCATACTTTCAGAGCCTATTGACGTGTCGCGCTTTGCACTTATTTATGCGTCGGCACAGAAAAATATCGCACCTGCGGGCATGACGCTCGTTATAGTGCGTGACGACCTTATCGGCTCCTCACGCGAGGGTACGCCGTTTATGCTTGACTATAAGCTTCTTTCAGACAGCAAGTCAATGTATAACACGCCGCCCTGCTATCAGATTTATATGGCTAAGCTGATGTTTGAGTGGATACTCTCGGTCGGCGGCCTTGACGAAATGAAGAGAAGAAATGAGAGAAAGGCAAGCCTGCTTTACGATTACCTTGACGGTCAGCAGTATTATACAGCTCCCGTTGACAAGCGTTGCCGTTCTATGACAAATATAATCTTCGTTACGGGTGACGCAAAGCTTGACGCAAAGTTTGCTAAGGAAGCTGACAAGGCAGGCTTTAAAAACCTGAAGGGTCACAGCTCCGTCGGCGGCATCAGGGCGTCAATTTACAATTCAATGCCCGAAGAGGGTGTTATAGCACTCGTAACGTTTATGAAGCAGTTTGCACAGGATAATCCCAAGATACAAGGGTAAAGGAAAGAATATGATACGCACGGATTTAAGAAACATAGCAATAATAGCACACGTTGACCACGGTAAGACCACTCTCGTTGACGAGATGCTCCGCCAGGGCGGTATTTACCGAGATAATCAGGAAATGCAGGATAGAGTAATGGACTCGGGCGACCTTGAGCGCGAGCGCGGAATTACCATACTTGCAAAAAACACTGCCATTTACTATAAGGGCGTTAAAATCAACGTAGTTGACACCCCCGGCCACGCAGATTTCGGCGGTGAGGTTGAGCGAATTTTAAAGATGGTTAACGGCGTTATCCTTCTCGTTGACGCAGCAGAGGGCCCAATGCCTCAGACACGCTTCGTGCTTGAGCGCGCCCTGCAAATGAACCACAGGGTTATAGTCGTAGTAAACAAGATTGACAGACCCGATGCACGCCTTGACGAGATAGGTGACGAGGTGCTTGAGCTTTTGCTTGAGCTTGACGCTACGAACGAGCAGCTTGATTCACCGATGCTCTTCTGCTCGGGCAGGGCAGGCACTGCGTCCTTTGACCCCCATACACCGGGTAAGGATTTGATGCCCCTTTTGGATACGATAGTTGAGTATATGCCGGCTCCCGAGGGAGAAGAGGACGAGCCCTTGCAGCTCTTGGTTTCCTCAATAGATTACAACGAGTTTGTCGGCAGAATAGGTATCGGAAGAATTGAGAGGGGTACTCTTAAGCAGGGGCAGGGAGTTGCAATCGCAAATTACCACGTAGGCGGCAAGTCGCGCCCTGCAAAGATAGTGTCGATATATCAGTTTGACGGCTTGAAGCGCATGCCCGTAACCGAGGCTAAGGTTGGCGATATAGTTTGCTTCTCGGGCTGTGAGGATATTGCCATAGGTGATACGGTTTGCGTACCCAATGCGGTTGAGCCGCTTGAATTCGTTAAGGTTGGCGAGCCGACGATGGAAATGACCTTCTCGGTAAACGATTCGCCATTTGCAGGTAAAGAGGGTAAATTCGTTACCTCGCGCCACCTGCGCGCAAGACTCTACCGTGAGCTTTTGCGTGACGTTTCGCTGAGAGTTGAGGACGGTGATACTACCGATTCCTTCAGAGTAGCGGGCAGGGGAGAGATGCACCTCTCTATACTCATTGAAAATATGCGCCGCGAGGGCTACGAGCTTTGCTGCTCAAATCCCCGTGTGCTTTACAAGGAAATAGACGGTGTTAAGTGCGAGCCGATTGAGGACGTTATAATTGACGTACCCGAGGAATACGTCGGTGCGGTTATGGAAAAGCTTGGCTCAAGGCGCGGCACTCTCGTTGATATGCAGCTTAACGGCACAAGGCAAAAGCTGTTTTACAATATTCCCACCAGGTGTCTTTTCGGCTACAGAAGCGAGCTTTTGACAGACACGCGCGGAGAGGGACTTATATCCACGATTTTCGCAGGCTACGAGCCGTTCCGCGGTGAAATTAAAACACGCTTTACCTCGTCACTCGTTGCAAGCGAAAAGGGCGTTTCCACAACCTACGGTCTTTATCAGTCGCAGGATAGGGGCCCCTTGTTTATCGGCCCTGCAACACCCGTATACGAGGGTATGATTGTCGGTGAGAATCCTAAGCCCGACGACATCGAGGTTAACGTATGTAAGGAAAAGCACCTGACGGCTATACGCTCAAGCGGTGCAGACGAAAAGCTTACTCTTATAACTCCCCGTCAACTCTCTCTTGAAGAGGCAATTGAGTTTATTACGGACGAGGAGCTTATCGAGGTAACGCCTAAGTCTATAAGACTGCGTAAGGTAATTCTTGATACGCCTGCAAGAAAGAGAATGCAGGCACAAAAGCGCGCGGCGCTTAAGGAAGCAAATAAATAATTTGAATTTTTAAAATACGTGAAAGGAGAGAAATATGGGCGTTATTACAGCTGCACTGCATTCGCACGCCTCACATTCGGGCTTAAGTGAATTTTTAAGCGATAGGCTCGGATATGCAGGTGAGCTTATTGACTCTGTAATACTTCACTCGGTGCTTGATGCGCTGAAGCTCGTGCCGTTTCTTTTCCTCACGTATCTTGTGATGGAGCTCATAGAGCACAGGGCTACCGATAAGGTAAAGGCGGTTATGCGCCGCTCGGGCTCGTTTGGACCTCTGCTTGGCGGTCTTGTTGGCGTGATACCGCAGTGCGGTTTCTCTGCGGCGGCATCAAATCTTTACACGGGTAGGGTGATAACCGTTGGTACACTGATAGCGGTGTTTCTCTCAACCTCTGACGAAATGATACCCGTTTTGCTCGCAGGCAACATTGATGCTACCCGTGTTTTGCTAATAATTGCTTACAAAACCGCAGTTGGTATATTTATGGGATTTGCTATTGACATTGCTCTTCGGCTTATGCACCGTGGAAAGCGAGAGATAAATATTGACGAGCTTTGCGAGAACGATAACTGTCACTGTGAGCGCGGTGTCTTACATTCCGCCGTCCATCACACTCTTACCACAGGCACGTTTATTTTGATTATCACGCTCGTGCTTAACTTAATTATGTTCCTAATCGGTGAAGAGAACATTTCGCACCTAGTGGTTAATATTCCGATAGTCAGCCACCTCATTTGCGCACTTCTCGGTCTTATACCCAACTGTGCCGTATCTGTTGCGCTATCCCAGCTTGCGGTTTCGGGCGTAATATCCTACGGTGCTATGCTCTCGGGGCTTTTCGCGGGCGCTGGCACAGGCTTGCTCGTTCTCTTTAAGGTAAACAAAAATCTGCGTGAAAATCTGCTTGTAGCTACCGCTTTAGTTATCACAGGTACTGTCTTCGGTGCTTTGTTCGAGCTTTTTGGGTTTATTTAAGTACACAGTCCTATAATATTTTCAAAGAAAAAAGCCGTTCTTAACGAACGGCTTTTTGTGGTATATGCGAATTTTGATTAGTCGAGATTGAGCTTGTTGAGCATATCGCGAAGAACCTTAGCTTCGTCTACGGAAATAGTAACACCCTTGCCCATTTTCTCATGGTCAGGTGACCATGTACGGATGTCGTAAACAGGCTCTCTGTCATTCCACTTGATAAGATTAAGCTCTTTGTTCCAACCGTTGCTACCCTCGCTAACGATACCAACCTTGTCAACAACCTCATACTTGATTTCAGGCATGATCATTCTCCTCTTTATATTTATGTATTTTATTTAAAATAATAGTTTAGACCATTGTAGCATACAAAATTATGATTGTCAAGGAAATATGTAAAATTTGTGTTAAAAAACAGTAAAAAAGGTCAAATTTTCGCATTTTTATGTCCCTTTTTTTTGTTTTGTGGGGAAATGTGACCTCTTTTCCTTCATTTTCGTTGCTTCGAGTACCTTTATTTGTTGACTTTTGTGCCCTTATATGATAAAATACGAGAAAGAAAAATTATGTACTTTGCCGCATACCGCGGGGAATGGAGAAAAATATGAGAAGAAGGGATGCGTTACCCGAGCTGCTTGCACCCGCAGGCGACCTTGAGTGTCTTATTGCGGCAGTAAGGGCAGGGGCAGATGCGGTTTATATCGGTGCCCGTGAGTTCAGTGCGCGTGCCTTTGCCAAGAACTTTTCTCTCGAAGAGATAGAGAGAGCGTCTGCCTATTGCCACCTGCACGGCGTAAAGCTCTACGTTACCGTAAACGTGCTACAGTCAACCTCGGAGATAAAAAAATCCTTGGAGCTTGCACGGGTGCTTTATTCCTTTGGCGTTGATGCTCTCATTTGTGCCGACCTCGGCTTTATAAGGGCGGTGCGCCACGCAATCCCCGAGCTTGAGATACACGCGTCAACACAGATGTCGGTTCATAATTCTCTCGGCGCTTGTGAGGCTGAGAGGCTTGGCTGTACCCGCGTGGTTTTGGCGCGCGAGCTATCCGAGAGCGATATGAGAAAGACCGTAGAAAATTCTCCCATACCGTGCGAGGTGTTTTTACACGGAGCTCTGTGCGTGTCACACTCCGGGCAGTGCCTGTTTTCCTCACTCGTCGGCGGCAGAAGCGGCAATCGCGGCGAATGTGCCCAGCCCTGCAGACTAAGCTACAACGGCGCAAAATATCCGCTCTCCCTCAAGGACCTCTCGCTCGCTATGCATATACCCACCCTTATAGATATCGGCGTTGCCTCGCTTAAAATCGAGGGCAGAATGAAGTCGCCGTCTTATGTATATACGGTTACGAGAATATACCGCACGTTGCTTGACGAGCGACGCACGGCTACAGATAGTGAAATGGAACAATTGCGCCGCGTCTTCTCGCGCTCGGGCTTTACAGACGGATATTTCAGCGGCAAGTTAGGAGATATGACGGGTGTCAGAACCGAGAGCGATATTGAAAAAACCCGCGCTTTAGCTACTGAAGAGTTCTTGCCCGATAAGGTTGCCGTCTGTGCCAAAGCCACGTTTAAGCTTGGAGAGAGGGCGAGCTTTACCTTAACCCTCGGTGACAAAAGCGTCACGGCATATTCCGACCCGCCCGAGGCGGCAATAAGCTCACCCCTTGAAAAAAACGAGCTTTGCGAGCGCCTATCCAAAATGGGTAATACCTATCTCACTCTTTCCCCCTCTGACGTTGAAATAACGCTTGACGAGGGCGTTAATATGCCAAAGGGTAAGATAAATGCCTTAAGACGCCTTGCGGTCGAAATGCTTGAAAAATACGGCCGCGACGGTAAATACTCCGAGCCTATAGTATATAACGAGGCTGTAAAGCCCAAGAAATCTTCTATAGGCAAAACGGCCCTCTTTTTAAATCCCGAGGTGCTAACAGATGCGGCGCTTGACTATTTCGACGTTGTTTTCGTTCCGCTTTTTCGCCTTGGCGAATGTAAATCCTTGCCCGGTGGCGTAGCACTTCCGCCCGTTATTCTTGAGTCGGAGATGGCTGAGGTTCAGAAAATGGCGGAAAATGCCGCGTCACAAGGTGTAAAATACGCACTTGTAGGTAATATTGGTGCAATTTCCTTAGCAAGGAATGCGGGCCTTATTCCAATCGGTGACTTTAGGCTTAACGTGTGGAACTCATTTACACTGAGCGCACTTTACGGTATGGGACTTTCGGATATTATTCTGTCGCCTGAGCTTTCCTACGAGGTTGTAAACGCGCTTGGCGGTAGAGCATTGGTTTACGGCAGAATCCCGCTTATGCTCACAGAGAGGTGCTTCATAAAAGAGAGCTTCGGTTGTGATAAATGCAATTGTGCAAGCTTAAAGGACAGGCTCGGTATGTCCTTCCCGATTATGCGTGAGTGGGGGCACAGAAATATTATACTGAACTCGGCAGTCACTTATATGGCGGACAAGCTCGGTAATCACCGCTTTTCCGAGCACTATATCTTCTCGACCGAGAGCACGAGTGAAATAAACGCTGTAATTGCCGCCTACAAAATTCATAAAAAAGCACCCGTAAATATGCAGTACCGCAGAATGGGTAAGCGTGACTTTTAATCATTAAAGAGCAGGCACACAAGATTTTTTTCGTCTTACGTGTTTGCTCTTTTTAATACTCAGCCTTCGGCTCTTTTATAGCCGAAAAGGCTTCAAATCCTACCGATAACAAAAGCGGCAAAAGCGGTATAGCAAGAATAATGCGTGAGAGGGTGTTTTCGCGTAAGAGCAGTAAAAGGGCCGCGTAAAGCAGTGTCGCAAGATAAACCCCTGCACTCATTTTAAAGTTTATCGGCATTTTACCCGAGAGTCTTTTGAATATAATGCTGCACACCGTAAGTAGGGTAATATAAGCGAGCATAACAAAAAGGCTGACAAACTGCCATTGTATTCTGGGTAAGAGTACAAAAGAGAGCACTGTGCTGACCGCTGCCGCCGAAAGCGAAGGCAAGCTCGTATAAAACGTGCGCTCATAATACATCTGCCCCTGCGTTATAACGCTTGATAAAAAGCTTGGTATCGCAGAAAGCACAAGCGGCCAGACTGCAAACAGGGCATCGTGGTATTCGGGCGGTGTCAGTATTTTTATGGTTTCCGGCACAACCGATAAAAGCAAAAGTGCAAAAAGGCAAAGCCCCTTGGTAATTAAAAAGAGAGTCTTTCTTATTCTGTCAAAGTCATCCGCCTTTATGTGTCTTAATACCCATGGGCCTATCGCGGATAAAAGACCGCCCGTTATTACACTGAGAGAGAGGCCAAGTGAGAGCGCAACCGAATATTTGCCGAGGGCTGCCGTGCCGTGAATGCGACCAACCGTTATCTCGCCGACCCGCAGTATTGCCGCAACCGATAGATAATGTGGCAAAAGCGGTATTGCCATAGATAATAAATACCGCCATATTTCAGGATTAAATAATCTTCTGCTGCCCTTTAAAATGGTTATAAAAATCGGTAAGGCGATAAGAGCAGTTGCAATAGCTCCGCCAAAAATCCGCCCCTGTGCGTGAAATGGAGTTAAAGTAATAATCGCAATAGAAATTATAGGAGAGAGGAATGCCGCCACCGTATTTATTATAGCAACTCGCTTGTAGCTGTAGCTGTAGCGCGCGCCTGCAGTATAGAGGTTAATTACTGCGTTAATGTATATTTGGGCGAGCATTACGGCCGTGATTTGCACGCTTAAGCCCGTCAGGCGGTTTATAAATCTGAAAGCACAGAAATAAATTACGCATATACTTAAAAAGACCGCACTTATAACACCGAGCGCACCCGATAAAAGCTCGCTCCTCTCATGCTCGTATTTCTGTAAAGCGCGTAGTGTGCACCCGCCCGCAATTTCAAGCGTAGCAATAACTGTGGCAATAGATAACCACGTGTTGTATAATGGAAAGAGGCCGTATTCAGCCGCCGTTAAAAGGCGCGTAAAGATTGGTGTGCCGAATACTCCGATGCCGCGCCCAAGCACCGCCGCCGCAATATACCACACCGATGCGCGCGCTGGCAAGCGCAGGGTGCGCGTTTTTTTTACAAGTTCCAAGACCTAATTTACTGCCTTTTTGTGTTTTTTACTATTTTTTGCACTTGCGTGCAGTTTATAATAGTCATAAAATGCCAAATAGTTTTTTTAAAAATGTAAAAAATGCAAGTTTTGACGGAAAAACTTGCAAAAGGGTCTTGATTTTTCTCTGGGTGTAGTGTATAATAACCTCATTATTTTATTTTGTTTTAAGGGTGATTGTTATGTTTAAAATTCAGTATTTGAATGACCTTTACGAAAAGGTTTGCAAGCGCAACGCAGGCGAGAATGAGTTTCACCAGACCGTATACGAGGTATTTTCCTCTATTGAGCCGGTTCTTGAGCAAAGACCCGAGCTTATTGAAAGCGGAGTAATGGAGCGCATAGTTGAGCCTGAGCGCATTATAAAGTTCCGCGTTCCGTGGATTGACGATAACGGCAAGGTTCAGGTAAACCGCGGCTTCAGAATTCAGTTTAACAGTGCAATAGGTCCTTACAAGGGCGGACTACGCTTCCACCCCTCTGTAAACGAGAGTATTATAAAGTTCTTGGGCTTTGAGCAGACCTTTAAAAACTCCTTGACCTCGCTTCCTATGGGCGGCGGTAAGGGCGGCTCTGACTTTGACCCTCAGGGCAAGAGTGATATGGAGGTTATGCGCTTCTGCCAGAGCTTTATGACTGAGCTTTCCAAGTACATTGGTCAGGATACCGACGTTCCCGCAGGTGACATCGGTGTTGGTGCACGCGAGATCGGCTACCTGTACGGTCAGTACCAGAGACTGCGCAACGAGTTCACCGGCGTTTTGACCGGTAAGGGCAGAG
>JAZRFH010000006.1:0-50736 GCA_045661245.1 Eubacteriales bacterium
CTTGGCCTCCGACTTTGTGCTTATTCTTGACGAGCCTGCCGCAGGCCTTGACCCTAGGGGGCGACGTGAGATTTTAAGCAGTATATCCCATCTTGTTAAAGAGCGCGGCACTACTGTAATTCTCGTTAGCCACTCAATGGAGGATATGGCTCTGTACTGCGATAACGTAATTGTAATGAATAAAGCAAAGGTTTACACCCAAGGTACGGTTGCCGAGGTTTTCTCTATGAAGGAGGGGCTTTCAAATGTAGGGCTCGACACCCCCGTTGTTTCTAACATTGCTTCAGAGCTTGCTTTGCGCGGTATTGTGCTTAATGGTGAGTTATATACTGTAGAGGGCGTAAAACGTGCTATCCTCGAATACGTAAGGGGGTGCGCTGAATGATTTCAGATATTACACTCGGTCAGTTTTTTCCAGGATATTCCTTACTCCACCGACTTGACCCAAGGGCAAAGATTATTCTTGCAATACTGTTTATAGCAACAGTTTTTGTAGCGGATAATCCTATATCCTTTGTTTTACTCACGTTTTTTACGGCTTTACTCGTTATAGTTGGCAGAATTTCTCTCCGAGTTATTCTCAAAGGTCTTAAGCCTTTGATTTTTATTCTTATTTTTACGTCACTTCTCAACGTTTTTATGACAGTTGGTGACGGTGAGCCGCTTTTAGAGTTTTATTTCATTAATATTTATACCGAGGGTATTGTCAGGGCAGTATTTATGTCACTGCGTGTTGTACTCTTGATTATAGGCTCAAGTATGCTTTTAACCTACACAACGTCACCGATTTCGCTCACCGACGCTATTGAGAGCCTTTTGACTCCTCTTAAAAAAATCGGTGTGCCCGTGCACGCATTTGCTATGATGATGTCTATTGCCTTGCGCTTTATACCTACGTTGGTTGAAGAAACTGAGAAGATAATGAATGCGCAAAAGTCGCGCGGTGCTGATTTTTCAAGCGGTGGATTGATTAAAAGAGCGCGTGCTCTGATTCCGCTGTTAGTTCCGCTTTTTGTATCAGCATTCAAGCGTGCAGATGAGCTTGCAACCGCAATGGAATGTAGATGCTACAGAGGTGACGTAAACAGAACCAAGCTGGTAAAGCTAACCTACAGTGTGCGTGATTTTATCACTATTTTTACATTTATTATTTTTACAGGATTTATTATTACATTAAAAATTCTGCCGTATCAGTTTGAAGTGGATAACGCGATATACAATATCATTTTCTACAGGATATAATATTAAATGAAATACTTTGCTAAAATAAAATATCTTGGTACTGATTTCTGCGGCTTTCAGGTGCAGCCTCGTGACAGGACTGTGCAAGGTGAGCTGTCCCGTGCACTGGAGCAAACCTTCGGTCTGCCTGTAAAGGTAACAGGGTGCAGCAGAACAGATGCAGGCGTTCACGCTAACGAGTTTTGCATTACAGTAGAGTGTGAGGGCGGCACAGTTCCTGCAGAGAAGCTCCCTCTTGCGGTGTCAAAGTATATACCTAATGACCTATCTCTTTACTACGCGGTAGAGTGCGAGGATAGCTTTCACCCAAGGTATGACGCTAAATCTAAGGAGTATCTTTACAGAATAAAAAATTCACCTATATACGACCCGTTTGAATTTGGCAGAGCTTGGTTTTTGCCCAAAAATATTGATGACTACGCTATAGAAAATATGCGTTCTGCCGCGAAATATATTATAGGAAAACACGATTTTGCCGCATTTATGTCAGAAGGCTCAGACGTCGTCGATACTGTTCGAACCGTAGAATATTTAACCATAGATAAGTCAGGCGACCTTATCGAAATTCGAATTTCTGCCGACGGATTTTTATATAATATGGTTCGTATAATTGTAGGCACTTTAATTGAAGTTGCTTATGGCAGACTAAGTCCCTCTCAGTTGCCGGATGTAATAAATTCCCGTGACCGCTCGCGTGCCGGTATGACCGCTCCGCCGTTTGGACTATATTTAAACAAAGTCAGTTATTGATTGGCTTTAATGTTAAATTTCACATATAATAAAAAGCTCCCTTTGAGAAAAAATAGTTTTAGTTCATTTTCTCACAGGGGGTTATTTTTATGAAAAGAAAAATTTTAATATTAACCTCTTTGGTGATTTTGATTTGTACCTTAATAGTTGGCGGCATTACATTGGTTTCATACATTTATTCCGATAGACTGGATTATGGCGTTGACGAGGAGCTTTTTTGCGCGGCTGTCGGTGACGGGCCAGTGTCTTATTATGCCTATGATAAAATCGGCAATTTATCTCAGGTTTGGAGTGACAACTCATACGGCGGAGGTAATTGGTGCGAAATAGAAGAGATAAGTCAATACATTAAAACCGGATTTATCTCTATGGAAGACAGAGAGTTCTATTCTCACAGCGGTGTAAATTTAAAAAGAACGCTTTATGCTTTATTTAATCATATTTTTCACTTTGGTTCACGATTTGGTGCATCAACTATAACCCAACAGGTTGTAAAAAATATAAGCGGTGACAATGAATTTACTCTAAGACGCAAGATAAATGAAATATTCCGGGCGTATCACCTTGAAAACAGGCATTCAAAGGAAGATATACTGGAGTTATATCTTAATATTGTACCCATGCCAAACAATACTTACGGCGTAAAGGACGCGTCATTAATGTTTTTCGGTAAAGAGCCCGATAATCTTACCTTGGCTGAGGCGGCGCTCATAGTCGGTGTGACGAATTCACCTACGAGGTATAACCCATTCCGTAATCCCGAGGCAGCGCTTGAAAAGAGAAACAGAGTATTATATGCGATGCTTGATAACGGCGCTATAAATAAAGAAGAGTATGAATTGGCATTAAGCGAGAGTATTGTACTGTCACCGAATACAGATAGAAGCATCAGCTCTTGGTTTATAGAAAATGCGAGGGAAGACATTCTTCGGGATATTATGGAGAAATATTCTATATCATTACCATCTGCCGGCATAATGCTAAGGGGCGGCAAGGTTATGCTTACTATGAACCCGAATGTGCAGACGATACTCGAAGAATATTTTGAAAATGAAAATAATCTGCCGTATGAATTCAAAAAAGGCTTAAAGTACAGCATGGCGGTTATTGATAACAGTAACGGCGACCTTGTGGCAGTAATCGGCAATGGCGGTAAAAAGCAAGGTGAGCGCCTTCTGAATTTTGCAAAGGTGCCGATAACCCCTGCATCAACCTTAAAGCCGCTTGCTTTATATGCACCTATGTTTGACTTCGAAAAAATAAATTCAGCAACTATTTTTGACGATATTCCGATTTACTATAACAATACTGATAACGGACTGGTAGGCTATCCTAAAAATTCCCCTGACGTTTATGAGGGGGAAATTACACTTGCCGATGCGGTAGCATTTTCAAAAAACACCGTTGCCGGTGAGGTTTATAATATTATAGGTGATAAAAAAATTAGAAAAACGCTTACCCAGTCTTATGGCTTTAATCTTACTGAGAATGACAACTATTTAGCTCCGCTTGCACTCGGTCAGTTATCGGGGGGTGTTAGCATCATAGACCTTACAAGAGCATACGGCGCATTTGCCAATTACGGTGTTATTCGCAATGCAAGAAGCTACCTATGTGCTCTTGACAGAGATGGAGAGGTTATTGTTAAAAGCGATAAATCTGAGAGTAGAATAATGAAAAAAGACACGGCTATGATAATGACAAGCCTACTCTCGGGTGTTACCGAACGCGGCACGGCAAGGTCGGTTACTCTATCCGACACTGTAGATACAGCAGGCAAAACGGGAACCTCGGGCGGTAATCTAGATAAATTATTTGTTGGATATACGCCATACTACACAGCAGGAATTTGGTGCGGTTATTCAGACGGTTCAACAGGTGTTGGCAAGCTTTATCCCTCTCACCTTAAAATTTGGGACGATATTATGAAAAGAGCGCATAATGAGTGCGTTAATGATAGAGAAATAAAGGGTTTTGATACGGAAGGCCTATTGAAGCTGAGATTTTCAAGATTAACAGGTGAATATACAGAGAATACAGAAGATAGCTTAATAGGATATTTTACAAAGGATAATTTACCTATAGGGTATATATGTGACAAAGAAGAATATGAGCCTGTCAATGAAAAAAGGTGAAGCGCATATTGTCGCTTCACCAAATATTAGAAATTCAAAGTGTGACTTACTAGCTTATCACCCTCATAAACAAGCTTAAGTGAGAAGAATGGAGCGCCATCTTCAAGCAGGCGGTGAAAAATTTTATCACCCTCCCATATAGGCAGTGAATATATCTTTTCCTTTTCTATCCATTCGAGGTCACCCTCGTCGCATGAGTCCTTGATAGTGCCGCTGAATTTATCGGCAGTGAATAGATTCATATACTGAGTGCCGAATTCATTTGAAACAAAGGTTATAATAGCTCGCAGCTTAGGATTTTCAAGAATAAGCCCCGTTTCCTCATATACCTCACGCTTAACACAGTCGTAAGGGCATTCTCCCTCTTCAAGCTTGCCGCCAATGCCTATCCACTTATCGCGGTTTTCGTCGTTTTCTTTCTTTATTCGGTGTATCATAAGATACTTGCCGCCTTTTTCGATATAGCAAACGGTTGTGTTTTTCATATCAAAGCTTAAGGAGTGCTTGCTTGATTCTAGCAATACTCTCGTCCTTACCTATAACCTCCATAATTTCGGTCGCACCGCCCGGAGTAGCTGCCATACCGGAAACTGCAATACGTATACACCACATAATAGTGCCGGTTTTAAGACCAAGCTTTTCGGTCAAGGGCATAAGAGCCGCAAAAAGAGTATCGTTATCAAACGTATCTATCTCGCTTAATACGTTAAGCGCGTTTTCAAGCACACTCTTTACAGTATCGAGCTCGTTAATTTTGTTTTTCTTGTTTAAAAACAGCTCATTATCGTATTCGGGCAGAGAGATAAAGAAAGACATTTTATCTTCAATATCAGACAGCTTCGAAATTCTTGTGTGAAGAAGTGCGAGCATTTTATCCCTGTTAACAGAAGAGGGAATATCTGTTTTTATAAAGGGTGCAACCTTTTCCTTGAAAGATTCAAAGGGCAACGCGTGGATATATTCACCGTTAAACCATAAAAGCTTTTCAAAGTCGAATACAGCAGGGGACTTTGATACGCCGTCAATAGTGAAGGCTGCTTTAAGCTCGTGAAGAGTGTAAAACTCTGTTTGGCTGTTTTTGGGGCACCAGCCTAAAAGGGCAATATAGTTTATAATTGCCTCAGGCAAATAACCGTCAAGCAAAAGGTCTTGGAATGAAACGGCACCGTGACGCTTTGAGAGCTTAGAAACACTACCGTCAGCATTTTTGCCCATCATAAGAGGCAGATGCACGTAGTTAGGCCTATCCCAACCGAAAGCATCGTAAAGCAATACATATTTGGGCGTTGAAGTTAAATATTCAGAACCTCTGACAACGTGGGTTACTCCCATAAGATACTCGTCAATAACGTGGCAGAAATTATATGTGGGGTAGCCGTCAGCTTTAATGAGAATCTGGTCCTGCAGCTCCGAATTATTCATTGATATTTCGCCAAAAACCGAGTCTACGTATGACGTTGTCCCTTCCAGAGGCATTTTTTGACGGATAACAAAGGGTATACCCGAGGCAAGCTTATCTTTAACCTCTTCGTCACTGAGATTTCTGCAATGACGGTCATATCCGCCCGTAGCATCCTCCTCGTGCAGTGCCTCAAGCCTTTCCTTTGTACAGAAGCAGTAATATGCCTTGCCAAGCTCAACAAGCTTTTTAGCGTACTCCATATAGATTTCTTTTCTCTCACTCTGCACGTAGGGGCCGTGCTCACCGCCAACGTCGGGGCCTTCGTCATAATGCAAGCCTGTAATATTAAGGGTTGACTTAATTATATCAGTAGCCCCCTCAACAAGTCTTTCACGGTCGGTATCCTCTATTCTCAGTATGAACTTACCGTCCTCATGCTTTGAAATGAGGTAAGAATAAAGCGCTGTACGTAAATTTCCTATGTGCATATATCCTGTAGGGCTCGGGGCAAATCTTGTTACAACCATATCAGTTTCCTTTTGGAATTATTTTTACCCTATGTTAGCATATTTTTTACTTTTTGTCAACAATACCCCATAAAATTATTTGACTTTATACAGTGTTTAAGGTATAATATAATTTAAAAATACTTGTGAGGTGCCGATATGTTCAAAAGCTCTTTTATGAAATATCTGACAGCGGTTGTAATTATAATTTTCGTCAGCTTTTTTATGCTTTCGGGTATCATTACTTCAATGATAAGAACTCAGGTTTTATCCGATAAGCGCAATAAGCTTGAAATGTCTGCATCAATAATTGCACAGAGGTTTGAGAGCTCGGGTGTTGAGAATCTTGAAAATTACATAGCCATTCCCGAGGGGTCAAGCTCCGTTGCTCTTATACCGATAGTGAATTTTGACTACGATTTTAATATACTGATTACCGACCCCAGCGGTAAAGTGCTTTTATCAACAGTCGAGAAGGATGCGGATAATAACCCATCTATTCTTGGCGAGCTTGGTGTAGTTGACAAAGACCTATTTGAGCCGCAGGTGCTTGATAGCGGGGAATATCTTGTGTATACAGGTGAGCTTGCCGGTATTATTGAAGATAGCTCAATGGTATACGGCAAACGAATTTATACAAACGGGGAACTTGTCGGTTATGTATTTTCATTGGCTTCAACAGAGAATGACGACCGCCTTATAACCACAACAAGACGTACTGTTTTTAATAGTTCAATTTGGGTTATGCTCGCGGCTGTTATCGCTGTTTACTTTATTACGGAGCGTATTGTTCACCCTCTTAAAAACATAACGAGGGTAACTAAAAAATTCGGTAAGGGTGACTTTACAGAGCGAGTCGAGGTGTACGGTAACGACGAGGTTGCAGAGCTTGGCCGTGCATTTAATAATATGGCTGACTCACTTGATAACCTGGAAAAAATGCGTAACTCATTCCTAGCAAACGTATCGCACGATTTAAGAACGCCTATGACTACAATTTCAGGCTTTATAGACGGTATTAATTCGGGTGCGATACCAAAAGAGCAGCACGAGCATTACCTTAACGTTATTTCACAAGAGGTCCATAGGCTCTCCCGCCTTGTGTCACAGTTGCTTGACGTTTCGCGCCTTGAGTCGGGCGACAGAAAGTTTGTATTTGACAATTTTGATATTGCCGAGGTTGCAAGACTGATTATTATTTCACTGGGGCAGAAAATCGACGAGAAAATGCTTGACGTAGAATTTGATGCCGAGTACGACCAAATGATTGCATATGCCGATAAGGATGCTATACATCAGGTGCTGTATAACCTTTGTGAAAATGCGATAAAGTTTTCAAAGCAGAGCGGCAGGCTATCAATATCTGTTAAGTATGCATCTTCAAAGAAAATCACAGTAAGAGTTTATGACGAGGGGCAGGTCTTGACAGAAGAGGACAAAAACCGCGTGTTTGATAGATTCTACAAAACCGATAAGAGCCGTGGACTTGATAAAAACGGTGTAGGTTTAGGGCTTTATATCAGCAAAACCATAATTGAAGCTCACGATGAGAAAATAGATGTAGAAAGCCTTGAAGACGGCTGTGCATTTTCATTTACTCTAAAGTGCGGTACACCTAAGCTAAAGCCTGCGGTATATGCTGACGAACAGTGAGGCGATATCTGTGGACAGAGTTATTCTACACTGTGACTGCAATAGCTTTTTTGCATCGGTTGAAGCAGCGCTTAATCCGTCATACCGTGACGTACCTATGGCGGTTTGCGGCAGTGAAGAGCAAAGGCACGGAATTGTTCTTGCAAAAAACGAGATTGCAAAGTCATACGGCATAAAGACGGCCGAAACAGTTTATCAAGCCCGTAAAAAATGCCCCAACCTTGTTGTAGCAAAGCCGCATTATGAAGCATACGCTGAATATTCAAGGCGTGTTAATAAAATATATAACGAGTATACCGACTTGGTTGAGCCATTCGGTATTGACGAGAGCTGGCTTGATATTACTGCAAGCATTCGCTTTTTCGGCTCAAAGGAAAAGATTGCTGAGCAAATTCGCAGGCGTGTAAGGGAAGAGATTGGTATTACCGTATCTATCGGTGTATCATTTAATAAGCCCTTTGCAAAGCTAGGCAGCGACTATAAAAAGCCGGATGCCATAACTTATATCTCAAAAGAAAATTTTAAAGAAATAGTTTATCCTTTGCCCGTAAGCGATTTGCTTTTTGTCGGGCAAAAAACGTCCGAAGAGTTAAATAGACTAGGCATTAGAACTATAGGTGACCTTGCGGAATTTAATGCTGATTTTTTGATTTCAAGGTTTGGTAAGATGGGGGAAACCTTACATAGCTATGCCGCAGGTCTTGATACCTCACCCGTATGTAAAAGCACCGGTGATGCCAAAAGCATAAGTAACGGATTAACCTTCAGTCATGATATTACAAAGCGCGAGGAATGTATCATCGGCTTAGAATATCTATGCGAGGAGCTCGGACTTAAGCTGCGGTCTAAATCTTTGCTGTGCACGGCTATATCATTAACCGTCAAGGACGAATATTTAAGAACCCTTCAAAGGCAAAAAACACTTCGCGTACCTTTAGACATAGGCAGTGAGCTTAGCTCTCTTGCATATAAATTGTTATGTGAAAATTGGCCTGAGAACAAGCCCATAAGAATGCTCACAGTGTCTGCAATCGGACTTATTAAAAAAGACAGCTTTAGAGAGCAGTTGGATTTTTTTAATGAGTCAAATGATAATAACAGGGCAAAAGACAAGAAGAAGGAAGAAACAGTAGATAAAATAAGGCAGAAATATGGTGGCAAAGCGATTTTACGAGGCTCGGTCATAAATTCGGATATTGGTATATATAATGAAGAGGATAAGAGCTAAGCAATATCTTAACAAATTGCCTAAATTTAATCTTCTTAGTTTGAATAAAATGTACTGTTTTTAATATTGACATAATATGTTTAGTATGGTAGAATATTGCTAGATTTTTTGTTTTAGGAGATTTTCGTCATGATAATCGCAGCAGTTGGCAAAAATGCCTCAGGTAAGGATTACTTTCTTGAATATATTGCTCGTGAGTTTGATATCCCCATGCTCTCGGTCGGTGACATTGTAAGAGAGCTTGCTGAGATTGAGGGAGTGCCGAAAACACGCGAGAGCCTGCATGCAGTAAGCCAGAAGTATATGGGAATGTACGGCCAGGATTTCTTTCCGCGCAGACTTGTTGAGAAAATAAAGGAGAACGGCTATAAGGACGTATTGATTTCAGGTCTTCGCCCGCCGTCAGACGTTGAAAACTTCAGAGAAAACTTTGGTGACGAATTTTATCTTGTCGCAATTGTTGTAGAGAGTGATAAGACTAGGTGGCAGCGCACAGTAGCACGCGGCAGTGAGCGTGACCATGTTACCTTTGAGGAGTTCCTTGAGCTTGATAAGAGGGAAGAAAGACTCTTTAATGTTTCTAAAACCATATCAATGGCTGACTATACGTTCTACCGCGGCGATTATTCTGACGACGAATACCTCGATAGGATTAAAAAGTTTTTTATCAATACTTTCCGCAAATAAATGAAAGAGGCTGAAATTCAGCCTCTTTTTTGCGCTTATTCAATATCAAGTTCAGGTGGAACATCAATTTCGTCGGATACGTATTTTCCGTTCTTTTTTCTTTGTCTTACGCACTCGCTTAATAAATATTCAATTTGTCCGTTAACAGAACGGAAATCGTCTTCAGCCCAAGCAGCTATTGCTTCATATAGCTTATCCGAGAGGCGTAAAGGTATCTGTTTTTTCTGCATATCAGTATAAACTACCCGAGTTTACAACGGGTTGTGCATTTTGGTTGCCACAAAGCACTACCAAGAGATTTGATACCATTGCCGCCTTTCTTTCCTCGTCAAGCACAACGGTCTGCTTTTCATTAAGTCTTTCAAGTGCCATTTCCACCATTCCTACAGCACCGTCAACAATCATTTTACGGGCATCAATGATAGCAGAGGCCTGTTGGCGTTGTAGCATTACCGACGCAATCTCCGTAGCGTATGCAAGATATGTAATTCTTGCCTCGATAATTTGTATACCGGCCTCGTTAACTCTCTTTTGAATACCGTCGCGAATTCTGCTTGCAACAAGCTCACTTGAGCCGCGAAGACTGCCGTCGTCTGCAACTCCGTCCCCCGTAGTATCAACACCCGGTGCTACGTCGTAAGGGTAAATTCTTACAATGTCGCGCAGGGCACTGTCGCACTGCAGGGAAAGAAATTCCTTGTAATTATCAACGTTAAAAACAGCTTTTGCAGTGTCCGTAATTTTCCAGGTTACAGCTATACCGATTTCAATTGGATTACCAAGACAGTCGTTAATCTTCTGCTTATTATTGTTAAGGGTCATTACCTTAAGAGAAATCTTCTTTGAGCCCATATCCTTTGCGGTTTTTGTGCCGTCCTTTGAGGTTATAGAGTCAGCTATAACTGTTTTTACGTCACCTGATTGATTAAGGTGAGTTTTTGATGCAGGGTTAACCGCAACAGAAAAGGGATTTACAAAGTAAAATCCGTTATCCTTTATCGTGCCCGTATACTTTCCGAATAGGGTTAAAACAAGTGCTTCGTTAGGCTTAAGCACCTTTAAACCAAGGTAGGGTATCCAGCCGACACAAAGAACGAGCATACTTATTGTGAAAACAATAATGCCGTTGATTGATGTTTTGTTACTGTCAAGCATTATGCTGCCCCAAACCGTTCCTGCAGCTGCAAGCAGTAAAAGCGCGCTTGTAAAAATCAGAGCCAACATACCGTGTTTTTTGTTTGTTAAAATTTTTTCTTTCATAATAGTCCTCCAATATCAAGCTGATATCAATATCATATCACATAGGTTTTGATTTGTCAATACCTTTTAAAAATTTTTGCTGTTTAAAATGAAATTTCATGAAAAACATTCAAAAAATTTTTATTTGTGGTATAATGTAAATGTATTAGAAATTAACTATATTAGTTATAGTTTATATTTCGATTACGCTAGTGGCTAATGTTCTTTTGCTAAAAATTTGACTAAAGGAGATTTCAGACATGGCAAGAAACAAAAAAACTAAATTATTGAAAAAGGGCGCAACACTGTTAGCTGTGGCGGGTGTACTGCTTACAACACCGGTTATGCTCGCAGGCTGCGTTGGTGAAAAAGGTGACGTAGGACCGCAGGGACCTGCAGGAGCCACCTGGTACAGCGGAACTCAGTATTCAACGGAAGAGGGAAAAATTGGTGACTTCTTCTATGATACCGACGATTGCACTATTTATCAAAAGACAAACGCCGGTTGGACTTTGATTTCGAGTATCAAGGGTGACACCGGCGTTGCGAAAGAGGTTGAGATTCAGGCAAGCCAAGATTATATTCAGTGGAGATATAAAGGTGACACTGCTTGGCAGAATCTAGTATCGTTAAATGCTCTTAAAGGTGCTAAGGGCGATGACGGTGATGATGCAGTTGCACCTACTGTAACTATTGAAAACGGTGTATGGGTTATCAACGGAAATGCTACTGAATATTCGGCTGTAGCAACCGACGGTGTAAACGGTAAAACCCCTTACATAGAGAACGGCTTTTGGTATATTGACGGCACTAACTTAAATATTAAAGCAGAAGGCAAAGACGGCGAATCTGGTAATGACGGAAAATCTGCTTATGAAATAGCTTATGCCCTTGATAATACAATCGGAACAGAGGAACAGTGGATTGCAAGCTTAAAGGCAAAGGACGGTATAGACGGCCGTGAGGTCCTTCTCAACGTTTCAGCAACCCACATTCAGTGGAAATACAGCGGTGAAGAGGCTTGGGAAGATTTGATTGCAATTGAGTCCTTAAAGGGGCTTAAGGGTGACCCAGGCTCGGATGGTAAATCTGCTTATCAGATTGCTAAGGACAAGGGCTTTGACGGCACAGAGGTAGAGTGGTTAGCGAGCCTTAAGGGTGAAAAGGGCGACCCCGGTAAGGATGGAGCGCAGGGTGAAACCGGTAACGGCATCACAAACGTTGAAATCGTTTATGAATATGACGGTAACGGTCAGCTTTGGGCAGTGTTTACCATCACTTATTCCGTCGGTGAGCCACAAATTATAAGAAGTGCTGTGCCTAAGAAATTAGTTAGCATTAACTACATCACCTTGGAAGATAACCATACCGGCTTTGAAAAATATGTAAAGCTTGAGAGTAAGAATGATGCTCCTACGCTTTACCTTATGGTTAGATTTGACGACGATACGGACGGTCGTATTCTTTTAACCGAGGATATGTTTACAAATAATGAGTCTTATGGCTACCACGTTCCCGACTTCACGAAGCTAGGTATGTATCATTATGAAATAAAGTATATGGGCAAGGCACTGCACGGGCAAATTGAAATAGTTGATTTAGCAGATTATTCGGCTTATACGGTTGAGTCTGTTGGCTTTAATAAGTCTACAGTTCCGACAGGAATGAAGAAGACTGATTTGGTAGTAAGTATCAATTATTCCATCAGCCGCCCCGAGATTGAACCCGAATATAAAGACTACGTATGGATTAACGCGCCCTTATCAACAGTCGCGGAGTCCTATTATGCTTATCAAAAAGACGAATATTTAACGGACATTGATTTAAGTGTAGCTGGTAACTACGAAATTTCCTTAAAATCTGAATTCGCGTTTAAGTATAATCCGGAAAATGAAGAATTTGAAAAATTGCACCTTAACGTCTATGATAGCAGCTGCTCTATAGGCTACATTTCATTTGATGATATAGTTTTAACACTCGGTGATGCTGATTTTGAAGATGCACTTAGGGCACAGGCATTCTACGGATACTCCTATAAACCCAATGAATTCGGTGACCAAAACTTCAGCGGCACGGTTGCGGATTTGACCTACGATTTATCAAAATTCGATATAAACAAAGTTGGAACTCAGTACATACCCTTTACGTATCAGCTTAAGGGCGAAACCGGTAAATACTCTGATTCAATAAGAGTATCAGTCTTTGCCGATTTAAGCACCGCACAGCAGCTAGGTACGTACACACCAGATGTCAGTGACCCTGATATGATGATGTTCATGATGGCCCACGGCGATACCGTCAGACTTTACGATAACGGCGTTGTTGAAATTGTAAACGGCGGATACACCGTACAGACAACCTATGATATGTCACTGATAGAATCAAACGTACTCAAGTTCTACGACTCGAATATGGATACGTATGCTTACTATTCAATTGATGCATTTACTAACAATATTAAGTTCTACTCAGTAGGCGGTGAGATTGTTCCTACCGATTACAGCGGTGAAATCGTAATGATGGATGAGCCGTTTGATATCACAATTTCAGTATACGGTACTGAGGGAACGTGCAAAACAAAGGTTTCACTTTACAATCCCGAGGCTGATATGCTTGTAGCTTATTCGTTTGTTGATTGCACATGGGTTGATAATGATACGTTGACCTTTGCAGGCAGGACATTTAACGTTTTAACCGGCAATACTTTGGTGGAGACTACCGAGTGATATAATTAAAAAAAGCCAAGACCTAAAATCTTGGCTTTTTATTTTGCTCTTGAATAATGACGGCAGAGCTGTGTATAGTATTTGAAGTTATAGCGTAGGCTATCGCAACGGTCATTTTCTCACCGTTTGATGTCAGCATATTTCTTTTAAGATTTTCTACGCTATCTTGATTTAATTCAAAACAAATGACAGTCCGTCCTGTATATGCATGTCCCACCATTTCCATGAATGGTCGCCTTCACTCTGCTCGTATTTGTGTTTGACGTTTAGCTCTTTAAGCAGTCTGTCAAATCGGATGCTGTTATCGAGCAGGAAGTCGTTATCGCCGCACCACATATAAAGCTTCATAAACGGCTTTCCCTCACGTGCATTTTTTTCTGCAAGGGTGAAAACGTCATGTATTGAGCCGCGGAGCTCCTCTATGCTCGTGAGCTCATAGCCGAAAATGGTTTTCCATTCCTCTAGCGACTGATGCTCAAACGAAGCAATGTCAAGTGCTCCCGACAGGCAAATGCACCCACCGTAAGAGTAGGGGTGCGTGAGTGCTGCCTTCACCGCACCGTAGCCGCCCATTGAAAGACCGCCGATGAAATTGTCTTCACGCCTGTCGGACATCCCACGAAAAAATCGACGGCAGACATTAGGCAGCTCCTCTGTAATAAAGGTGAAGTAGCGTGCTCCGTTTGCCATATCGGTATACCAGCTGCGATCGCCGTTCGGCATAACCACAGCGATGCCATGCTCCCCCGCATAGCGTTCAATCGAACTTCTGCGTTCCCAGCTCGTATGGTCATCAGAAAGTCCGTGTAGCAGGTAGAGCGTCTTATAGGTTTCGCCAGCTTTCGTAGTCATGCCTATCATTGTGCTTGCGTTCTCGGGCAAAATTACGTTCACGCTTACTGAACGTCCCAGCGCATCCGAGTGATATCTTAGTTCACAAAAAGCCATTAAATTTTTCACCTTGTGCTTAATTTTTTTGTATTATATCATATATACACGCGCTTGTCAATATAGCATAGTTGAAATACAACTCGTTCGCCTGCGCGCTCGGTCTTCCGCGGCTCCGACAGCCATTTAGGCTGTCATTCACTCCCGCTCCCCTTCAAGTCCGCCACCCTTATAAAGCAAAACAGCAGAACCGCAAGGGCTCTGCTGCTTCACTTGGTGCGGGTGACAGGACTTGAACCTGCACGGGGATCCACCAGATCCTAAGTCTGGCGCGTCTGCCAGTTCCGCCACACCCGCATTAACACAATGATTGTACACTATTTTTTTCGTTTTGTAAAGAGCAAAATGAAATTATTTTTAAAAAGTTAGAAAATTGTGAAAATGTCAAGAGCAAATGCAAAAAATATTGAATTAAATCTGTGATTTTGCTAAAATGAGAGTAAAACGGTAAGGGATAGGGCAAATTTGCCCTATCCCTTACCGCTTTTTTTCTTTTTGGCGTAGCTAAAAGGCAAGAGGGGTATTCTTGCCTTGTTTTATCCGTTTCTTATCTCTGTTAGGCTATTTTAGCTATCTCTCGCTCAAATCTTTCGTTGCTCGTTTCAAAGCCAAATATCTCCCTTGGGTAATTATTTACCCATTCTTCGACTTCTTTAATTCGTTTCTCTGTTATTGTTGCGAGGTTTGTTCCTTTGGGGAGCAGACGTCTTATCTCTCGGTTGATTCTTTCGTTTGTTCCACGTTCCCACGAAGAATAAGGGTGACAGTAATATACCTTTGTTCTTTGCCCTTTGCCGTATATAGACTTTTCTATCCCTTGACAGTTTGAAAATTCTGTTCCGTTATCTACAGTTATCGTTTTGAATACGTTTTTGAATTTGCTGCCAAACTTGTATTCAAGCTTATTGAGGGCTTTTACCACCTCTGTAGCACTTTGCGTTTTTATAGGTATTATAATCTCTTTTCGGGTAAGTCTTTCGCTGAGGACCAAAAGGCTTTGCCTTGTAGGTCCACACACGCAATCCATTTCCCAATGACCGAAGCTTTTTCTTTCAAGTATTTCAAGGGGGCGGTTTTCTATGCTCATTCCCTTGGGTGCTTTTTTATTTATTCTAACGTGTTCATTTTTCTTCTTTTGTTTTCCTCTTGGCAAATGTTTCATTTCAAGACGTGCGAAATATCCTTTACGAATATAACTATACAAGGTATTAACCGAAATTGTCGTTTGAAATTTTATGTTATGTTTTTTTATATGACCGAGGACGGCTTTTGGACTTTGTTTTTCTTCTATGATTTTTCTTTCAAGATATTCTACGTATTCATAGTCATTGCCAAGCTTTATCTGACTTCCTTTTTCTTTGAGCATCTCTCTATACTTGATTTCTGCTTTATCTGCCGAATATCTGACAGTTTCCGTCCAGTCCTTGTTTCTATGTAGATATGCTCCACGTTTGATTTCTCGGTAGATCGTTGAGAGATTCACTCCGAGATATTTTGCTATTTCTATTTTACTTACGTTTGCTTTTAACAGCATTTCTAACTGATTTCTTTGCGTTTTATTTAAATGCTTGAACTGTCTTTTCATTTCAAAATTCACCCTCTTTTTACTCCTGTTGTTTCTCCCGCCACCCTTGGAAAAGAAGAAATGCGAGGTTTACCACTACCCGTTGCTAAAACCTCGCATTTTCTTTCTTCTTTTCTTATACAGTTTCTCCGTTCGGGAGAATAATTTGTATTTTTAATTCACAACCCAATGCGTTTACAAGTCTTTCGTATTCTTGAATTTTATAGTTATTACTTACCATTTTTTGCGACAAGTTCTGTTGGCTTTGGTTTGTCAATTCTGCGAGTTTTATCTGATTTATGTTTGTTGCTATCATTGCCATTTTCAGTTTATTGGTGTACTTCATTTGATTTGTTCTGCCTCTTTTCTACAAGTTTCTACTTGTATTCTACAACAGCCTTGTGGATTTGTCAAGTGGTTTTATGAATTTTGTTTGTTTTATTTTGAGATTTCTGCGGTTTTCTTTTGGATTTTTCATTTGTTTTAGTGGTTTTAACTGGTTATTTTGCTTTGTTTTCGGTGGTGTTTTTTGGTGGTTTTGACGGAAATTTGATTTGTTTTTCATTGGATTTTCCGTTGTTTTTGAGCCGTTTTTTTGTTGATTTTTAGGATTTTTTCGAGTTATTTTTTGTTAATTAAGAAGTATTTTTTGGAGTAATTTTTGAGTCAGTTTTTGTTTTTATTTTTGTATTGTTTGGGCGTTCCCTTACGGTCGGGCTATCGAAGCGACCGCCAAGGCGTTCCATTCTTCTATCCCTAACGCAGAGAGGGGGTAAGAGGTTGAGTTTGTTGCGACAAACTCTTCTTTTTATCTCATTTTATTATCCGTTGCTTTTTTGAGGTTTTCTCCCTGCGAATGTTCTCAACCTCGCAATTTCATCTCTCCGCACACCGTTTTCCTTTAGAGTATATTGCATCAAAGACTAACACGAATTGGTGAACAACCCCCGAACATCTTGTTTTCTGCACAAAAACTTTTTTTTAGGGGACGAAAGAAAACGAAAAAACTTTTTGTTCGCCAACAATCTGATTACAGGACTTGTTCACAAACCCGTGTTTGCGCGAGCGTGCAACATACTCGAAAACGGCATACGGAGCGATGAAATTTTCTACGCGAGGTTTCTAACATTTTTGGAAGAAAACCTCGCAACTGATAAAAAAATGAGGTAGCAACACCTCTCCACAACAAAACAGAACGATAAAATTGAGTTTTCGGTTCTCCTTAAAACCGAGTTTGTACTGTTCACCCGGTTGTAACTGCACCGTAAGCGTTACGGCGTGCTTGGAGGCGCTTAAAGTTCCCCAATGAGTTACCGGGCAGACTAATCGTGTCCGGGGTTGCAAAGCCGAACAGTTGAATTTTGGTAGGTGGGAAGGATGGATTTTGAAGTGCCGAGTTTGAGTGATAAACACATTCAAAGACTTAAAGAGTATCTTTTGTCTATCGGTTGGAATGAAAAGCAAATCTTTGATTTGATTGACTACATAACCAAATAAAAAATGCCCACGGCGCAAAGTTTCAAGCATTCACCGTGAGCATATACAGATTGACAAGGGTGAACCTACCCACCCGACTCAATCTAAATTGTACTGTAATTATAGCACACTTAAATAAATTTGTCAAGCCCCTGATTTTTTAGAGAAAGAGAGAAAACATTATGATTTTAAATTATACACCTTCAGATTTCGAAACAGTTGTTGAACACAACCTCGTTTTTGATGATGGACACCACAACGGCTTCGGTTTTTCTTGTGACGAGAACGGAAAGGAGAGCGAGGCGGCTTGACCGCCTCGCAAGAGTAAAAATGGATTTATATGTATTCGTTGATAATATCTGCGTTGAGATTTTCCAAATCGAGAAAAAGAGCATTGATGATATTAACAAGTATCTGAAAGAGCTTGAAGACGATGGAATTAACTATACTGTAGCAATTTGCCGTGACACTTGTTATCAGAAAGGAGCATTTGAGGAATGAAGCTTTATGCTGCTATAACGCCGACAACGTGCAACGTGACACGTTACCGCAAAATTTCAGAGTATTACGAGATTTACGAACTGATACACGGTCTTCTCGAAGACGAATACACCGAGGAAGAATGTCACTACATAGCCGAAGACGTGGCGTGTTGGTGTGAAACTCATTTTTTAGGTGAAACCTACGAACACGAATTGTTCACCGTTACTATCATCGAAGATTAAGAAAGGAAATCCCGAGGGATAACCCTCGGGAGCTATACAATGATTATTTCATACAAGAAGCTTTTTACATTGCTTATCGATAGAAACATCTACATAAAAGACTTGGCAGACGTTGCAAAGATAAGCCCTGCGACCTTATCTAAAATGAAAAAGGACGGAGCTACGATAACCTCTGACGTACTTACTAAAATTTGTTTGGCGCTCGGTTGCACGTATAACGACATTACCGAGTTAATACCAAAAGAAAGCGAGAGGTAAAGTGAGAAACGTAATTGCAGAAACATTCATAAAAAACTTTTTCCAAAACGGGCACAATTTGTTTGCCATTGTAAGCGAGCATAACGGCATTTACTATGTTCAGCTCGGTTGCAAGTGCCGTAAGTACAAGAAAGCAAAAAACGCCTTAAAAAGATACAAAGAATATTTACATAATGCAAAAGTAGGGAGAATGATTATGCTTGAAGAAGTTGACAAAAAGGATTTGAAAAGATTTGCGGTTATCACCTACGAAGATACTATCTTTTGGGATAGTGACGATGTTCTTAAATGTCAAGAGATATTCAAGACGTGGGACGGAACAAAGTCTTTCAAGGGTATTTACGATTACAAAAAGTGTATGTATCTCGATGAGGCCGATATTATCGACCTCGTTGGTTGTCAGACACATAGTGAGGATTGATATGCCGAAGAAGACTAAAGCCGTTTATACTATCACTTCCACTTATGGTATGCAAAGAGATATGTTTTTTACTTTGCAATGCAACATAGGAAGAAGCTACATTGAAGCTGTAAACTCTCGCACCGGGGAATACCATCAGATACCATACAAGAACGATGCGTATAGCGATTTTCTCTATGCGTGCGAAAAATTTATAAAAGAGCATTTTGGCAAGCACTTAATCCACTATGTGAGAAAGTCTTATCAGAGAGGAGAAGAATAATGTACTACGGTCAAAGAGATAAACTAATATCTATAAGAGTATCATCTGAATTGCTCAACGAAGCAAAGAAAAGAATTGACAGTTATACAAGCATATCCCACGGCAGAGGTGGGCGCAATACCTACGATGCGCGCGTTCCCGGTTATAATAGTGCTTGGAACAAGTTGAGTATAGCAGACATATTCGAAAAAGCATTAAAGGATTTCGTCGCTAATACGCCCATTAACCCGGCGCAATGTAATACTTCCCCTGCAGATAAGAAATAAAACCTCAAGGTGCAATGTATTACTTTTTCTGCGCAAGATTTGTATTACATTTCGCACGTGCGCTTTGTGATACATTCAACCTCGAGGTGTAATGTAATACTTTGCACCTTAAGGTCAATAAAAAGAACCCGAATTTTCTTCGGGTTCTCAAAAATTACCTATTGACTTTTTTTAGAAAATAGCATATAATATTTACAAAGAGCAAACTTTAACCTTTTCGAAGGGGGCGGTGTACGATAACTCGTTACACATGGTTTGCTCTTTTTTATTTTGTTTTTCTATACTGTTTTTTGATATGTCGTATCAATGGCAAATCTTTTTTATCAAAAGCCCACCCTTTTTCGCGCTTATTTTTATAAGCGCTTTTTCTCATTTTAAACGGTTTACGTTGTATGTATTGCTTTCCATTATAATTGGGATTTGGACTTTTGATTTCTGATACCGACATATTTTTGCTAGGATGTGTAGTTAAACCAATGGAAATATAATTTTTATCATCTTCGCCAAATATATAATGAGGATGATATCCTGTTAATTTAGACTTACTATACCTAAATTGGTTTCTAGTCTTATACTTTTTCTTTTTTGCCATTCTTACCACCTTACTTTTAGTTATAATGGTGTGTTTCGTTTTGGAAGAACGAATTTTGCATAAGGTTTTCTTCGTCCGTTCCGAGCTCGGTGAGGTATTCTTCCAAGTCCTCTATACCGATTGTGTTCTTATCTGCGTACTGATTGAATATAGCCGACAGACAGTCCGTTGTATATCTGCGTGAATATATTTTCTTTGATTGGATGAAATACTTTGCTTGCTTTTTATCTCCGTCCATTCTGCCCGACTCAATAAGCAACGTAGATTTTGAGCTACCGTACTGATTGAACGTTCTATCTCTAAAATGCTTGAGTTTTACCACCACCTTCTTCAATATGTACATTGGTACGGTTTTATCTGACCTAACAAAACGGTACCGATAATAGATATCTACAAACTTACCGAACGTTAAAGCAAAGAGAGTTTCAAATATGTAGAACGGAGCAAAGAACGGCAACGTTGGCTGCATATCGGTATGGTCTTCGATATATACAATCTCGCCAAGCTCTCGCGCGTCAGCTCCTAAGCTCTCGGGGCGTTGCAGGTCTGCGAATATCTTTACGAATACTTTATTTGATATTACACAGGCATGGCGCGACATCTTGACGAGGGCATTGAAAAGGTCATTCTTTTGGTTACACTCGTCTGCATTAGCCTTTACCGTCATAAGCTCAGGAGAGTTCTTACGTTCCTTGTCTATTTCAGATATGATATACACACCAAAGCCGAAAGCATATCTTTTCGGGTTGTCCTCAAGCATACGTTTGCCAAGACGAAGCATATCAAAGTCAAGTATATGAGAGTGTCGGGAATAACTATCTATGAGCCTTGTATCTCTTTCAAAGAAATCAGCATTCCATTTTGGGAAATTGCCGAGGTCTTCAAAGAGGTTGTCCACTCTAATACTGTAATTAGCTATAAGCAACGAGCTTTGAACGGTATATACAAGATAAGCGCATGCGTAGTCCTCTATAACTTCCCATATATCCCATACTTTTAGGTTATCATTATACTCTATACCGTAACGTTCATAGTCATATCCGAAAATATTATCTTTTGATGGATATTCATAGAACATATAAGCTTTTTCTCGCACCCACTCACGAGCCGTAGGAACTGAAAAGACATGATGTTCTTCAATCTCTTTTTTTATTTCCTGTTCGAACGTAGCCCAATTAAAATAAGGGAATCTGAAATCACATTCAATGATAATTTCAAAAGCCATATCTCTGAACTTAACTTCTTGGGATAATGCCATATCTGTGACGGTCTTGGTCTTGCCTACGCCCATGGGACCGTACACGATTGTCATAACGCCACGTTCTTCAAGAAAGCCCTTATTACGTGCTTCTCGGTGGTTTAGCTCGTTACGTGCTATAGCTCGCGCTATAAGCTCTAAAATTACAATTATGATGAAAGCCCAAATAATCCCCGGTATAAATCTCACTATGGGAGCAAGGTCGAACGTAAGCTTATAAGCTTGTCTATATATGCCGAGAGCATCAAAGCTTACGATAAAGTAAAGATAAAAGGCAATAAACTCGCAAACGATTGCTATTATATTAAAATATAAAGCCCATAGCCAAATCCAAATCTTATGCCATAAGGCATTTTCACGGCAGAATTCAATGTAATCTCTAAGCCAATGTTTCGCAGGAATATACGTTTTATCGGCTATGCGCTTCATTCGTTGCAAAGCCGTTGATTCTTTATCGTAATCATTATTTTCTTCGTTTAAATACTTATTAAGAATTAACTTAAGCAGCATAAAGAACGGCAAAATAATCAACAGAGCTTGGCAAGCGTAATAAAGCACGTCACCGATTAAAGTCATATAATCAGAAAACATTTGAGCTTGAAAAAACACGCTCCAATATTTACTCCAAACGTTCGTGAATTCTTCCCACGAAAGAGGAAGAATTTGTAATGGCTCAAACCGCGATGGCGTGAATTGCCATTCAGGAAGATTCATAACCGTTGGTGTTATCGGGTTATGGTCTAACCATAATTCGCAGAAATAGTACGCAGCACTCGTTCCAAGGTTGCGTACCGTTTCCGCTAATCTCAATACAGAGTTTGGAAATATAAATATTCCTAAAGTTATAAAGCCTAGAGTTATGACAAAATTTATGTAATGTCGGTAGTCTAGGCTTCGTATTTTGTTTATCTTTTCTTTTAAAGCAATTCTCCTCATAATACCTTACTGTAAACAAATATCATATAGCCTACTACAAATACTAAAATTATGATGCCTAATATGCGTAAAAGTCTGCGTTTCATATTTTATCTACTGTTTCTTTTTATGTATTCATACATACCGTCAGCTGCGCCGCGGTAAGCTTCACGTTCCGCATGAGAGAGCTTGACCGTATTCTTTTTCACGCCCGTTTTGGCGTACCTCGCGCACGTTTGCATAGCTCTGTCCGCTTGCATTACCGCACCCTTGCTTGTATGTGCTGCCGCGCGCATTATGGCAAAGCCCCAACGCTTGCCTTTGTTGTAGGAATCGTTTTTCTTTGTAGCCATTTCATTACCTCAATCCCAAGATTTTATATTATACTTGCCCACAAGGGCAGTTATGTTTATTTACTTTCCCTCATAAAGAACAGAATCCGGGCAATACTTTAAATTAGTTTTGTCATTTACAGCTTTAGCAAGCATACTTTCATGATTAGGATCTTCAAAAACATAAAACTCAATGTTTTTAACAGAATAAGTGCCGGAGCTCGTATATGAGTCCTCGGCAAAGTGAGTTCTAAACGTACAATATCGTGTAGGGGTACCATAAAAAGGGTTGCCAGAACAAACATAAACACCATTTATATAAAAATGTACATACGAGGCTTCCAATTTATTTAAATCAATTTCATAAATAGCTGTCAAATGAAAATAATCGTCATTTATTTCATACAAAATGTTATTTGACGTAGATTCAGTTGACCAAAAACGAATTTTTGAACCTTCCTCGTTCATCTGTCCCCAAAGTCGAAAAGTTGAAGTGCAATATTCTTTATCATTATCTGTTACTAAAGAATAAAAAGAAAAAATCTCATGAACATTATCAATAGAAATATCCATATCAACAGTAAAATATTCATAGTCAAAAGACATAAGACAGGGGTCTTCTTGGGGAACTACACCAAAGGCAAACAAACTGCCGCCTGATTCAATTATAGAATTAGATTCTGAATAATCAAAATTACAATTAAACCATCCATTTTTAGTTTCAGTACTAACACATGAACCATTAGAAGAAGACATAAAGTCTGAATAAAGCGGTGTGTAAGATGAATTATAATAATTCTTAGATAAATCTATCTTCTTTAAAAGTTGACCACTAAATTCATATTCAGGCTCGTCCGAGGTTTCCGTATCGTTCGGGATATCAGGCTTTACAACTGTACCATTATTTGTGCCTACGTTAACCGACGGTGTATTAAATACCGAAAGTCCAACACCTAATACAAAGGTAACTACCAAAACCAAGCAAGTCATATAAAGCCAATTTGGCATTTTATCTATAAATTTAAACATGCTTTTTCCTTTCTATTTTTCTGCCCTAAAGGGCTTTTTTATTTTCTCTTCTTGCCGGGGCGGAGCTTGTCCCATATATCTATCAAGCAACGCTCGACAACGAAAACAAAAATCGTTGAAAATAATAATGTTATTACCGTTTCCATTATCTCACCTCCCGTTAGTAAAAGAACCACGCAATTATACGGAACGGCAACCTAAGTAACCAATAGATAAAACGCACACCTATTTTGAAAGCTTCAAAGAAGATTTGCCATATCATTGTGATAAATGGAGATATTATAGGCCATACATACACACCTACAATAATAAGTAAAAGTAGAATTGCAAACATAGCTACTATATCTTCAGCATTAAATTCATCCTCGGGAGCTGTAAGACCGTTTATGATATCAATTGGCTCGCATACCACGCCTATAACAACGTCAGTATACCCATCTTCACTCTGAAACTTCATGGATAAGATATCAAAGTCAAGGAATACAGTTTCCTTTGCGACGTAACCGTTTTCGTCAGGAATATCTGCAGACTCATTTTCGTAATCATAATAACAAAAACGAGCTTTTGAAGAAGTATAATCTGTAACAGCAAAACGCAACAACACCGGACGTTCTCCGTTTAAATAAGCTTCTTTAGCATTATTCATAATATTAGAAGCATCATTTATATTAACGTAATATTTCTCCGAAAAATTTTTTTCAGATAAATATAAATCAGGTTCTGCAATACTCACAATAGGCGAATATGTTACAGACTCATATTTTTTTCCAAACCAAAATTCATTCCACAAACTTTGATCTGAGTCAGCAACAAGAAAAGAATTGCCTACTCCTTTATCAAAATCTTCACCTGCAGTAAATGTCATTTTGACATAACCGGATTGAACATTATTATTCCATAAAATATTGCCGTTTTCGTCAAATACATAGTTGCCGTCAGAATCTTTAACTCTATTTTCTTCAAGATACTGTAAACGATCATTATCAATGCTGTTTAATTCATAAAGAACCGAATTTGTATCAGAATTGTATAAAGGTTTTGAAAACAATGCAATCGAGTACTTATCTCTTACTTTATCTTGAGTTTCAAAATAATTGGTATATTTTTCTACATATTGTTTTACAGCAGATTTTGAAACATAACCATCAGTTGCCAAAGAATCTTCAACATAAAATAACCAATCAAACTCAGGTAAAATATAACCATAGCTTCCTGATCCCGGATTTTTTATAGTAAGATCGTGTAATGCGTATGGCCACCATGTATCACCTTTATTTAATGCATTAAACGAAGAGCCATAATAAGTTGTCTCATGTGTTTTGTCTGAAAAATCTATACCATTCCACAATACAAAGTAAGGACAAGAATCTGATACAACATTTCTATAATCATATAAACCTATATATGAATTTACATCATAAGTTACAAATATAGGGGCAGTTTTGTATTCATACCACTCTGCAGACATTTGATACAAATTTCCAAAATCATTAAAAAATTCTTCAGAGATAGTAAAAAACACAGAATTCAGTTCGTCTTGGTTTTTTCCATCATATGAACTATTAAATCTGTAATTCGTCTGTAACAGCTCCAAGTGTATCGACCTTGTACCGTAATTCTTACATTCAAGGGTGCTATACGGTTTGTTATCTTTATCGCAGTAAGCTGCGTAACCGGACCACTCGTAAGCACAGGATATTTCTACAGTTTCGGGGTCCTTACCGTGCCTAACCTCAAGTTCAATTATTTCATAACGTCTTACGCCGTTATGTTCAGCTGCGTAGCTCTTAGCCGCGGCAAGTAAATTCAATGAGTTTGAAAGCTTAAATTTATAAAACAAATTATCTGACGTTCTATCGAGATATTCAAGCATAACCTTTTCTGTATCACCGGACGAACCAACCCGCATATTAACCTTATTTAATCCGCCTGTGGTCGTTATCGCTTTGCCTGTGGGATTATATACGTAGATATATAACCCGTAGTGCTCGGCATTATATGTATGCTCACTGTAAGCATACTCCATTACCGATATAATTTCACTTTCACCCAAAGGGTTTTTAGGAAAATTGCTTAAGTCTACGTTCTCTAAATCGTCTTCGATATTCGTTTCATCAAAAGACGTGACCTCGTCTGCCGCATAAGTTATGAGCGGTGATACAAAAACCAACTCAAGCATTAAGAGAACGGCGAGCAGCAAAGCGCACGTTCTGCGGTTAAATATTTTTTGTTTTATCATAGAACCTCTATCATAATAGCCCAGGAAATCCGGTTACTTTTTTATTGACATTTTTAGGAAGTTATGTTAAAATTACCTCGTCACACAATTTCATAATTTTGCTCTATAAGGGAAACATAATATTGGTAAAAGGTGTTTCTCTCTTTTCCATATCCTCTTATACGAGTTTATGAAATTGTGTGACAACAATGAGAGATGCGCTTTTTCGGTGTGTCTTTCATTCGAAGACACACTTTTTATTTTGGAGGGATATATGGATAATAACGAATTGAAATGCCCGATTTGCGGTGAGCCGACGAGAGTTTATATGGGGAACGCTCGAAAAGACCGTCTTTGCGGTAAACATGCAGATATGCTCAAAGCCGAGGAACTTACAAAATGTGAAGCTTGCGAAGGTTGGAATGGTCCCGGCGTAAAATGCAAATGTAAAACCGCAACGAAAGAAGCGGATAAAAAATCAACATCAGAGCTTGCGTGTATTATCTGTGGTGAGCCGTCTAATGGCAAACATTTTTGCTTAAAATGCTACAAAGAATTTAAAGACCACTCTGTAGATATTCGTATCACAAATTGCAGAGATACAGAAATCATCGACAGATACGGGAATAGAAAAATAAAAACAAAAGATGGCAGATTTGTACGCAGTTTATCAGAAAAAATCATTCTTGATTATTTTTTTGACCATTACATTAGAGTGGTATATGAAAAAACAATTCCTTACATAAACGAAAAAGGCGAAAACGCAGAATTACACCCTGACTTTTATTTACAAGACTACGATTTATATATCGAGTTCAATGGTTTAACAAACAAAACATACTTAAGACAAAAAGATTACGTAAACAAAATATACAAAGAAAAGGAGCATAATGTTGTTATACTAGATCCTAACGATATTAACGATATAGAGGGAACGCTTGATAAGATACTAGAACAATACAAAAAGAAGCAAAAATAAAAATTATGATATTTTTAAACATAACAATTGTTATAATAATAATCTCGTTAATCATTTTGATTATCTATAAAATACATAGTATAAAAAATGATTACGAAAATTATATTTCACAACTTGAAGAAAAAAATGCGTCCAATCAAGAGGAAATAGACAAATTACAGTTTAAAATCCAAAATACAAAATGTATTCTATGCAATGAACTTTCTAATGGTAAACATTTTTGCTATAGTTGTTACTCTAAATACAAAAACCGAACATTTGATTTAAGAATTAAAAATCTTAAAGGTTTAAAAATCGTAGATGACTACGGTAATAAAACAGAAGTTTGTGAAGACGGAAGATATGTTCGCAGCAGAGCTGAACAATGCATAGCCAATTACTTTTATAACAATAAAATCAGATATGCCTACGAAAAACCAATATTTTATAATGGTAAAATTCTAAAGCCTGATTTCTTCCTTCCGGATTATGATATTTATATTGAATATAATGAATTAAAAGATGAGCAATATCTCAAGAAGAAAGAGTTCGCTTTACAAATTTATAAAAAAATGGGCATTAACATTGTTGTAATGACACAAGAAGATAGAGAAAATATATACGAATATTTTTGTAAATTATTACAAATTAAATAATTTCTACAAACCTTACTATGAACGGGCGTATTTTTTAAATTTACGCCTGTTTTTGTTTAAACGCTTTTTTGTATATTTATTTTTTTTGTTTTGATAACTGCCTGTAGAATTTTCTTTTTTTACTTTAATTCCAAAGAAAATACGTTCAAAAAAAGTCGGAGGTTCAGCTCTGTATGCACGAAAATGCTTGCTATTATTTTTCACACCAGCTTCAAATGAACGACGTTCATCGTCGTTATTAAAACCTATATGCTTGTCCCCTGAAGCTTTTTTTCCATATCCTACACCGGTATAGTACGCATCTAACTCAGATTCGTCGAAAGCTGCCTTTATTCCATCAGCATAACCTTTGTGATATTCTGATGTTTCAGACTTCATTACGTAACGTGTTTTTTTCATATTGTACACTCCATATTTTTCTAAAAATAACAAACACAGTTTGTTTTAGTTATTGACTTTTATAATTTTCGTGATATTTTATTTTTAAAACAGGCGGAGAAGAATATTCTCCGCCTTTGCTTTTAGAATGGAAATACGTTACAGGTAACGTCTGTAAAGCCTTCCAAGCCCAAAATCTTGGCATCACCTACGGGGAGCTTTATTTTAAGGCTTTCGCCGGGCTTAATCAATACAGATTGATATGCATCTTTCAAAATTGAACCGTCTTCCTTAAAAAAGAAGATTTGAAAAAAATATTCCTGATTTTTGTTATTATTACTAACGATAACGGTTAATTCCTTTACATCATCGGGAATTTCAACGTTCGACCATATTTGTGAGAACTTATTAGAGCTATCATAAGTAGTATTGAGTTCTACGTAATCTACACCTGTTTTACCGGAATCCAAATAAGATTTACCAACGACAGGAGATTCTTTAATTAAATCTCTATCCGAGGTATAAGCAAATATTTGCTTTTTATCTACGGTGATAGTATAATCACCAACGTATTTAGATACTTCGTAAAACCGAATTTTAAATTCCGCATCCTCTTGGCCATATTCATTAACCGGAGCTTGAGGAGTAATCATAATACGGCAATATTTTGCCATATCAAAGCCGGTCCTCTTATATACACCGTCGTAGGCTTTCAAAGCATCAGTAGAGCCAAGAAAATTCTTGTCTTCACCGTAGTAGAATACCTTATAAGTACCCAACGCCTCAAAATCTGGCGTAATAGTCAATCCATGGCACTCTATTAAATCCTTGGTATAGAGAGATTTTTCACTCTTCACGTATATACCTTGCTCATTTATGGCTCCGACGGAGAATTGAGATGCACCGATTTTGTTAGTAGGTTTATTTACAAGACTTACAACGCCACCTGCACAGCCTATAACGACAAATCCAGCAAGAACGACAGAAAGCAAACGTTTCCACTTGCTATTCAAAATTTTTTGTCTAGCCATCTCAACCTCTCAAATTAATAATTTACGGTAATCTGACTTGTGTACTTCTTTGTGAACCACGACGAAATCTTAACTGCCTCACCGTCAACCTCATAAGGAGTAATAACTACACGGAAATAAGCAGCATTCTCGGGAATAGTTGTCTTATCAAAATTCTCTTCAAGAGTTTCAGTAGAAGAAACAAAGTCCTTATTTTCGTCGTAGAAAATTACACGATATGTAATTGTTGCGTCGTTCTCATCCAAGGCAATATCCATAAACTCGGTGCTGTAAAATCCGTTCGTTACAAGATTTTTCTCGCTCTCTATAAGCTTACCCGTGTCGCTTACGTTACCAAGCGTCCACTCTGAACGCCCCACTTCCTGAACGTCGTCAACATCTCTGTTTGCCGCAAAGCCTACTACGCCCAAAGAGAGCGCTGTTATCGAAACAATAAGTGAAATAATCACCATCCATTTGAAAGATTTGTTTTTTACTCTTGTCATTTTTTATTTTTCCTTTCTCTCCTAAAAGGCGGAGAAGCCTTAAATTTTTAATGTTTTGCTTTGTAAGCCTTATTTGCGATACTTCTATCCCTACGTGCATTAAGATAGCCCATTCTATAACAGGCGGTTGACTTAGTGAGCTTCTGACCTGATGTTTTCTTCTTAGTTTTAAGCTCTCTCGCGTAACGTTTACTCTTTGCACTCGGTGCTTCAAATCGCTCCATACCTAACCCCTTTCTTGATTATTTTAAAAATCTACATCCAACATTTGTTCTTGAACATTAAAAAGTGTATCAAATGCAGATTTGAAATCAAATTTTTGCTTCTGTTCACGTTTCAGTTTTGGTATTTCATTTTCGTATACGGTAGGTAAACCGCGCGGACTTCCGTCTTCGGTAAGACCGTCATACAATCTTACTTCCGTTTCTGTTACTATTACTGCTGAAGCAATACGTCTATATAACTGAATTAAGTCCTCGCGGCGATTATAACGTAAATCTCTATACCAAAATTGAATCGGCACAGAAGAAGTAATAACAATCATTTTCCCTACGAAAACTTTGTTTTGAAAACGTGAATATACGGAGCTTTGTGTATTATTATCAAGCATTTTTAAAAGCTCTGAAAATTCAATATCAGTATCGCGCAAATCATCAAGGATAATAGCACGTTGACCTTTATAATCTTGAAAAATATCATTACTTGACGAAGATATACAATAATCGTATTTCATATTTTCAAGGAATTTTTTCGCATAATAGGTTTTACCCGTTCCCGACTTGCCCGCTATGAACAGTACTTGTATATCTCTATGGGGATTTAATGCTTGACAATGGCACTCAAGTTTATATAACTTCTCTAACTGTGTCAGAGCTTTGATTTTCTCGCTTATGGGTAAAGTGTTTGCATATTGTAGCATTTCTGCATAAGAGAAGTTCTTGAAATCTCCTATGATGCTTGCATTTGTGATTTCAGTTTCAAAATCAAAATTGGCGATTACTTCTTTTGTGGAATACTGATACTTGTTCTTTTGCGAATCGTTGCCGTGAGTAAGATATAGCAGCATATCCGTCTTACGCCCTTTGACTTTGTTTATAAAATTTTCGGGGATTTGGAACCACGAAGCAACTAAAGCCGTATCTACAGAAGAAGTACCGAAATTTAAGTAAATATGGTAATGCGCTCTAGTATCGTCTTTATCGTGTACTATGTAAGCCCATTGTTTTATAGTTCTGTATTTCATTAACGTTGCTTGTAAATCAACGTTTAGTTTGTCAACGTCTGTGACAATCTCCATTTGTCTTAGATTTGGCATAACTCATTCTCTCACCCTCTGTTTTGCTCGTTTTTTTATACGTTTTATACGTTTGTCAACACCGCTTGGACAAGCCCCAAGCGGTGTTGCGTTACCCTTAAATATTTATAAGGGATTTTTGAAGGTTTTGTTTTTGCTTTTTTATACGTTTTATACGTTTTGTCAAAGTTAAACAATTTTGTAGGTTTTGTCAAAGTCGAAAATCTGAAGCACTCCTTTCAGACTTTCATAAGACTCTGACACTATAAAATCAATACCGTTCACATCAACAAGAAACGTTCCCTTTTTATCGGGAGCAAAGAGAACGATATTATCCGTATTAAACGTTAATTTCTCTCCCTTATTTGTCATAAGTTCGATAAACATAAAAATACCCCATTAAAGATAAAGCATATCTTCTGTGAAAAGGTCAGTTCCTTTTACTACGTCCATCTTCACTACGTACGCCTTGTTGGTGTACTCGTTAAGACCAAACGTTACGTCAATGAGAGTTCCGGGAAGCACCTTAAGCATTTTCTCGTAGTCCTCAGGACTTCTCGTCTTGTTAATGCACGTGTTCATAATAAGCTCGTCTTTCTTGGGATACCAAAGACCGCCGTTGTTCATCTTGTACGGCAGTCGGGAGAGAGTGAGGAACATAAGTTCTTCACCTGTCTTTTCGTCTTTGTTCTGTCTTGTGGAAATAAGTATACATCTTCTCATTTTTCTTCTCCTCTCTTTGCGGTTGAGAAAATCCGCAACTTAAAATAAAATAGTGGAATGTAAGTAAGTGGCAGAGGTTAGAATCTCACTAACCCAATAAGGACACCTCCCATTATTGCAACTTATGTTCTCCGCCATGTGAGTGGGGTATGAGGAGGCATACCCCAAGGAGTTTGAAAAGACAGAAACACAGAGCGAGGGTGAATTGCCCCTGCATTTTACCTATTGAAAATAAAAAAATGCAAAGTTCCTGTCTTTGCATTTAATTATAAACTATACAAAAGTTAGAAAATTGTAAAAAAGGTATTGACAAAAAGCATTTGTCGATATATAATATATGAGCAAGACGAAAATGTCTTTAAAACAAAGTAGAATTTCCGTTCTCACCTTACCGCGAGTGTGTGCGTATGGTTAATACGTTAAACCCTATCTTTTGGGTATGTTGTGCGTACGGATATTCTCTGTATGCATTTTTCTTTTTCGGAGGTATACGACAATTAGCACTAACAACAAAAATGATTTACCTATCAATGACGAGATTAAGGCACCAGAGGTAAGAGTAATCGGCCCGAACAACGAGCAGGTCGGTATTATGAAGATTGACGATGCACGTGCCTTTGCTTACAACAATGACGTTGACTTGGTACTTATCGCACCCACAGCTACGCCCCCTGTTTGCCGCGCTATCGATTACGGCAAGTTCTGCTTTGAGCGTGATAAGAGGGAAAAGGAAGCTAAGAAAAAGCAGGTTATTGTTAAGGTAAAAGAGGTTCAGCTCTCCTGCCGTATTGAGCAGCACGATTTTGAAACCAGAGTTAATCAGGCTAAGAAATTCTTGGGTGAGGGCAATAAGGTTAAGGCTGTCGTTCGTTTTAGAGGTAGAGAGATGGCGCATATGGAGCTCGGCCGCGAGGTAATACTTAAGTTCGAGGAGGCGCTTGAGGGTATCGGTGCCGCTGAGAAAAAGCCCGTGCTTGAGGGTCGCTATATGTCGATTATCGTATCTCCTGTAAAGCAGGATAAGAAAAAGTAATTAAGTTTATAAAATTGGGTAGTACCCGTAAAGAAGGAGAATAAAAATGGGAAAGATCAAGACACATAAGGCTTCCAGCAAGAGATTTTCTCTTACAGGCAGCGGCAAGATCAAGATGAATCACAACAACCACCGTCATAATCTCGGTATCAAGACCTCCAAGCGTAAGAGAGGTCTTCGCAAGGGAGCAATCCTTAGCGAGTGCTTTGCACCTACTTACAGAAGCCTTATTCAGAAGTAATAGGCAAATCAAGAATTTATTGGAGGATGACATAAAATGGCAAGAATTAAGGGCGCGCTTATGACGCGCAAGAGAAGAAAGAGTGTAATCAAGGCTGCTAAGGTCTATTGGGGCGCAAAATCTAAGCATTTTAAGATGGCTAAGCAGGCCGTTCTCAAGAGCGGTAACTATGCATTTGTTGGCCGTAAGAATAAGAAGAGAGATTTCCGTTCTCTCTGGATTACCAGAATTTCTGCACAGGCTAAGGTTTGCGGAATGAATTATTCCACCCTTATGCATGGCCTTAAGCTTGCAGGTATCGACCTTAACCGTAAGATGCTTGCAGAGCTTGCAGTTTCCGATAAGGAAGCATTTGCAGCTATTTGCGAGAAGGCAAAGGCAGCTCTTTAATCATAATTCCCGGTCAGTAAAATCTTTTGACCGGGATTTTATTTTCTTTAGAGGTAGTTATGATAATAAATTCAGAAATTATAACGTCGCGCAATAATCCTATTGTTAAATGGGTGTGTACCTTACATGACAAAAAGGGCAGAGAGGCCGAAAAAGCATTTATAGCAGAGGGTGCTAAACTTTCGTTCGAGGCATTTGATGCGGGGCTTATTCTTTCCCATATTTTTCTGAGCGCATCACGCAAGGATACGTATATGCCGCAAATTAAGGATAGGGCAAATCTTGAAAATGCACGCGACGTAAAAGTTACGGTGCTCGAGGACGGTGTTTTTGAAAAAATTTCGACTGAAAAAGCTCCGCAAGGCATTATATCTGTTATAAAATATCTTGACTTTTTCAGTTATACTGATATAATATATAAGGATGACTTTTTTTTAAAGCCCAATGAAAGAGCTATAATTTTGTGCTCTGTGCGTGACCCGTCGAATCTTGGTGCGGTAATCAGGAGTGCAGTTGCATTCGGTACTGATAGAATCATACTTTCAGACGATTGCGCTGACGTATATAATCCCAAAACCTTGCGCAGTGCTATGGGCAGTATCTTCCGCGTTAAGGTAACTCGCGTCGGCTTTCTTGATAAGTTGATTTCGGCTTTGCAGGAGAATAATAGACGCGTATATGCCGCAGAGCTAAGTGAGAGTGCGGTTTCTCTGTCTGAGCTTAAAATTAAGTCAACGGATTGCTTTATGATTGGAAATGAGGGGCACGGTATTCCCAAGGAGATTTCCTCTCTTTGTGACGGTAGTGTTTATATACCTATATCAAATAAAACGGAATCCTTGAATGCGTCTGTTGCCGCCGCTGTTTTTATGTGGGAGCAATCAAAATAATTTTTTGGAGGTGTATATGGACAATTTAGTATATTCGATTTGGCTATCTCTTTCATGTACGCCTGATTCACCTACGTTTTTTAAGCTTCTCGGCTCATTTGATTCGGCTGAGGAAATTTATAATGCTACGGATAGGGAGATACGCTCGTGTGTTGGCCCTAACGTCAGCGACTGTTCTTCGCTTAGTGATAAGAGTCTTGAAAGAGCAGAGAAAATTTACGAATTTTGTACAAGCAAGGGCGTTGGTATAGTTACATATTGGGACGACGGTTTTCCACTCCCCTTAAGGGATATTCCTACACCGCCTGTGCTTTTGTATTACAGGGGCACACTCCCGAGCTTTGAGCGCGGGTTCAGATGTGCAATTGTAGGTACTCGTCACCTATCCGACTACGGAAGAAAGAATGCATTTTACCTAGGCTATGATATGGCGTGTGCGGGTGCAGTTGTTGTATCGGGTATGGCAATAGGTATTGACGGTGTTGCATTGGCGGGTGCGCTTTCCGCAGGCGGTAAAACTATTGCCGTGCTTGGCAGTGGCATCGACGTATGCTATCCTTCAATACATTTAAAGCTTGCGCGTGAGATTGTAAAGAACGGCTGCATTTTTACAGAGTATCCGCCCGGCACAAAGCCCGAGCGATACAACTTTCCAAGGCGTAACCGCCTTATCAGCGGCTTATCAACAGTCACTGTTGTAGTTGAGGGTAAAGAAACCAGTGGGTCTTTACTTACTGCACGACATGCAAAGGCTCAGAACAGACCGGTTTATGCATTCCCCGGTAACGTATATAACGAGGGCAGTCAGGTTACAAATCTTTTGCTTAAAAATGGGGCGCGCGTATGTACTGCGGCAGACGATATAGCAAGGGATTATGAAAATGAGTGTCCGAGAGTGCTTTGCCCGGAAAGATTGCAGGTAAAACGAACAGTCAACATGGATGCGGCCTTGCGTGAATATCAGGTAGGCTGTGTTACACCCACTGACGACATATTTATTCCTGCAAGGCCTAAGCCAGGCATAAAGATTGCAGAGCACACACATCAAAAGTCTGATACTGTTGTTAACACATCGATTGTGCAGGAAAATACAGAACAAGTGCCGAGTGCTGAGGCATTTGATAAAGAGGCACTTTTGCTTTACAAGAAAATACCGTCAGATACGGATTGCCCGATTGAATCCTTAGTTGATTCTTCAACCGACCTTAAAAAGGTTATGCGCTTGCTTTTAAAGCTTGAAATGGGCAGATTTATCCGTATGCTGCCTGGTGACAGGGTAAGCAGAAATATAAAGTAAGGGGCGCGGCTTATGCCGCTTAATATAGATGTCATATTTAGTTATAGTTGAGTCGCCTGCCAAGGCAAACACAATAAAAGGGTATTTAGGCTCTAAATATAAGGTAGTTGCCTCTAAGGGTCATATAAGAGATTTGCCTAAGAGCACATTAGGTATTGATGTTGACGACGGATTCAAGCCGCATTACATAAATATACGTGGAAAAGGCGACGTAATTAAGGAGCTTAAGCGCGAGGCAAAGGGTGCTGATAAGATATTTCTCGCAACCGACCCTGACCGCGAGGGCGAGGCTATTTCCTGGCATATAGCCAAGGAGCTTGGTATTGATGAAAATGCCGAGTGCAGAATTACGTTTAACGAAACTACAAAGGGTGCTATTAAAGAAGCTATTAAGCACCCACGTAAAATAAACAATGATTTGGTCAATTCACAGCAGGCACGAAGAATTCTTGACAGAGTTGTTGGCTTTAAGCTTAGCGAGCTTTTGTGGAAGAACGTTAAAGGTGGTCTATCTGGCGGCAGAGTACAGTCTGTTGCAGCAAGAATTATCACTGAGCGTGAAGAAGAAATCAAGCGCTTTGTGCCAGAGGAATATTGGACTGTTGAGGCAGAGCTTCTTACATCTGGCGGTGAGCAGCTTGACGTTAAGCTTTACGGCAAGAAAAAGAGTAGAATCAAGCTAAAATGCCAAAAAGATGCCGATACTGTTGTTACGGCCTGTAACGCGGGTGAATTTAAGGTTCAATCTGTTAAGCACTCCGTAAAGCATAAAATGCCTAATCCGCCGTTTACCACATCGACCCTCCAGCAAGAAGCATCAAAGAAGCTCGGATATCAGTCGCAGAGGATAATGAAGGTAGCACAAGAGCTTTATGAGGGTCTTAATCTTGGCTCAGCTCTTGGCGGTGTGCAGGGTCTTATCACTTACATGCGTACCGACTCCTTGAGAGTTTCTAAGGTTGCTGAGGATATGGCAGCTGATTTTATAAAAGAAAATTACGGTGATGCATATTTGCCAAAATCACCGAGAGTGTACCGCTCAGGTGCATCAATTCAAGATGCTCACGAGGCTATTAGACCTTCTAACGTAAATCTTACACCAAAGCTTGTAAAAAATATGCTTTCTAGCGAGCAATATAAGATTTATAAGCTGATTTGGGAGAGATTTGTTGCAAGCCAGATGGCAAGTGCGGTGCTTGACACTGTATCTGTTGAGATTGAAAACTCCGGATATATTTTCAAGACGGGTGGATATACCGTTCGCTCGCTTGGTTATCTTGCTGTTTATCAGGACGAAGTTGATGATGCGTTTTCTGAGGGAGATGAAATTCACGCGACCTCTTTGCCATCATTAAAAGACGGAGAGACTCTTTCCAAGAACACACTTACTGCTAACAAGCATTTTACAGAGCCACCCCAAAGATATACTGAGGCAAGCTTGATTAAATTTCTTGAAGAGAATGGTATAGGCAGACCTTCAACCTATGCACCTATTATATCTATTCTCACAACCCGAAAATACGTGCGCCGTGACGGTAAAAGCCTTGTTGCGACACCTCTCGGTGAGTTAACCGTAAACTATATGAAGGAGAATTTTCCAGAGATTATAGATTATGAGTTTACGGCATCTCTTGAGTCACAGCTTGACTCTATTGAGAGAAACGAGATTTCGATTGAAGGCGTTCTCACAGGCTTTTGGTCTAAATTCAGTGAAGAGCTTGACGCTGCTGTAGTTGCAAGCGCTGATATGATAAAGGCAACCGTCTATCAAGAAGAAAGTGAATATACCTGTGATAAATGCGGTGCTAAGCTTATCTACAAGGACGGCAGATTCGGAAGATTCCTTGCTTGCGCGAATTACCCATCCTGCAAAAACACCGTTACTCTTAACAAAGACGGCACACCTGCTGTAAAACCCGAGATAAAGCTTGAAAAAGCAGGCTTTGCGTGTGAAAAATGCGGTAGCGAGATGGTAGTAAGAAACGGTAAATATGGCTCATTCTACGCTTGCTCTAATTATCCCGCTTGCAAAAATACTAAGCAGAAGGTTAATGAAACTGGCGTTAATTGCCCTAAATGCGGTGACAAGATAGTTACAAAGCGCGGCAAGGGCAGGCGCGTGTTTTATAGCTGTAATAAATATCCCGAATGTGATTTTTCGTCCTGGGATATGCCACTTAATGAAAAATGCCCCGATTGTAATGATACGCTCTTCTATAAAAAGAGCAAGAATAGTGTAGTTTGTAAAAATTCCGCGTGTGACTATCAACGTGACGAAGAAATGACGGTAATTGAATAATGTCGTTTGATAAAATACGAATTATCGGTGCGGGTCTTGCAGGTTGTGAGGCCGCTTACCAGGCATCGAGATTGGGGGTTAAGGTTGAGCTTTATGAAATGAAGCCTAAGACTTTCTCTCCCGCACATAAGAGTGCAGGCTTTGCTGAGCTTGTATGCTCAAACTCACTGCGCTCAAATCAGTTAAATAATGCTGTTGGACTTTTAAAAGCAGAAATGCAACATATGGGCTCGCTTATTATGAAGGCTGCCTATGCCAGTGAAGTCCCGGCGGGCGGTGCACTGGCTGTGAACCGCGATGCTTTTAGTAATTATATAACCGACGTTATCAGAAATGACCCCAATATTACTGTATTTGAAGAGGAAATTGAGGATATTTTCGACGACGGAATTACGATTGTAGCATCCGGACCTTTAACGTCAGAGAGGCTATCACGCTCAATTGCGGCTTTGACGGGCGGTGACGAATTGCATTTTTTTGATGCGGCGGCACCAATAGTTGATGCATCCAGCATAAACCTGGATAAAGCATTTTTTGCATCAAGATACGGCAAGGGCGCGCCGGAGGATTATCTTAACTGCCCAATGACGCGTGAGGAATATACTGCCTTTTATGAGGCACTTATTTCCGCCCCTGTTGCGGCACTTCACGACTTTGACAGTGATGCCCAGACTGACCTTACTGTTTTTGAGGGCTGTATGCCCGTTGAGGTTATGGCGTCGCGCGGCTTTGATACCTTGCGCTTTGGCCCTATGAAGCCTGTTGGCTTACCTGTGCCCCAAATGGGAGAAGACGCTTTCGCTACAGTTCAATTGCGTCGTGAGAACTTAGAGGGTACGATGTACAATATCGTAGGTTTTCAGACCCATCTTACCTTTAAAGCACAAAAAGATGTCTTTTCACTTATACCCGGACTTGAAAATGCAGAATTTCTGCGCTACGGTGTAATGCATAGAAATACTTATATCAATTCACCACGACTGTTAAGCGCTGTTTATTCTATGCGCAGTCGTCCTACGTTATTTTTTGCGGGGCAGATTACGGGTGTTGAGGGATACGTTGAGTCTGCGTCATCGGGTTTTGTTGCCGGGATTAACGCGGCTATGCTTGCACTGGGAAAAGAGCCTGTTGTTTTCCCGAAGACTACGGAAATCGGTGCTCTTGCACATTACGTAAGCCTTGGGGGCTTGAGTCGGGAGTTTCAGCCTATGAACGCAAATTTCGGTATTATTGAGCCTTTTGATAAAAAGATAAAAGGAGGAAAAAACTGTAGAAATCTTGCCTATTCTGAACGTTCACTTGAGATTATCAAGTCGGATTTCTCACAGTTTTGCGATTTATGAGGATACTTGTAGATGCTATGAGCGGTGACAATGCACCGCGCGAAATACTTAAGGGCGCGAGCCTTGCGGCACGTGAATACAAGGACCACACGATAGTTCTTGTAGGCGACGAGAATATTATCTCAGACGTAGCCGTTACTAATGAAATTGATATTAACGGAATGGAGATTATAAATTCCGTATCAGTTATATCTATGGAGGACAGCCCCTTATCCGTCCTGCGTGATAAGAAGGATTCGTCTATGAGCATCGGTCTTAAGACTCTTGCCAAGGGCGAGGTAGATGCTTTTGTTAGTGCGGGAAACACTGGTGCACTTATAACCGGAGCCACTATCATTGTTAAGCGTATTGTGGGCATCAACCGTGCGGCTATTGCCTCGGTTTTACCCCTTACAAATCCCGTTCTTTTGATGGACTCGGGCGCTAACCTTACCGTTACGTCGGACAATATCTGTCAGTTTGCATTTATGGGTGCAAAGTATATGGAAAAGATATACGGGATTGACAGGCCGAGAATCGGACAGCTTAACAACGGAACAGAATATAACAAGGGCAATGCCTTGCAGATAGAATCCTATCAGCTGCTCCAGGAGTCAGGCCTTAACTTTGTCGGCAACGTTGAGGGTAAAGAGGTACCCTTTGATATTTGTGACGTTTTGGTATCTGACGGCTTTACGGGTAACATATTCCTTAAAACAGTTGAGGGTATGGGTAAATTCCTTATGAAAACGCTTAAGGAAGTATTCTATACCAACCTTGCTACCAAGGTATCTGCCTTGACAATGAAGGAAAAAATTAAGGAAATGAAGCATAAATTTGATGCTTCTGAGCATGGCGGTGCGCCTTTACTCGGTATTTCCCGCCCTGTAATCAAGGCACACGGCTCGTCTGATGCAAACGCAATCAAAAACGCAGTTAGACAGGCTATACATTTTGTTGAAACGGGCATTAACGACGATATAACAAGCTTTGCAAGAGATTATGACGAAAAGAAGCTTATTGCAGATGCTGATAACGCATTTCTTGAGAGCTTAGAGAGCGAAAAAGAATAAATTTAAAAGAGGAGGTTTAAGGCGTGGGTATAGGCAAGGAATTTTTTGAGCTTTACGGTAAGCTCGGATATAGCTTTACTGAAATTACTTATCTTGAAAACGCGCTTACACATTCCTCTTATACAAATGAAATGCGTGCTCGCGGTATTCGCGTTAAGTCGAACGAGGAGCTTGAGTTTTTAGGCGACGCCGTGCTTGAGCTTGTGATTTCCGAGGAGTTATACAAGCGCCATAAAAAGGCAGGCGAGGGGCTTTTAACTAAAATGCGCCAGGCTCTCGTTTGCGAGGATACACTTGCCGCCTTAGCACTTGAATTTGACCTTGGTGCTTACTTAAATATCGGTACGGGTGAAGAGAGCTCGCTTTTGAGGTCGCGTGCAAAGGTCCTTGCAGATGCTTTCGAGGCAGTTATTGCGGCTGTATATTTAGACGATTTACAAGCCACAGGCGGCAATAATTACAAGGCTGTAATTCTTAATATCTTTAAAGGTGCGATTGACAGGGTTGAAAAGGGCGGCACGCGAGATTTTAAAACAATGCTGCAACAGTTTGTAGAGAAAAATTCAGGTGACGTGCTTAGGTACAATCTTGAAGAAGAAGGACCTGAACATAATAAAACCTTCACCGCAACAGCTTATATCAATAATAATTTAGTCGGCACAGGCAAGGGCACCACAAAACGCACGGCAGAGATGCAGGCAGCTGAGGTTGCACTAAAGCTGTTTGGTATCATATAAGGCGGTGCTGCTTGAAAAAACACGTAAATATTCCTATCTTCATTCCGCATTTGGGTTGCCCCAACCAATGTGTTTTCTGTAATCAGAGAACGATATCGGGCACGCAAAGCTTTGATATTGATACTGTTGATACGGCTATACACGATGCTCTATCTACCGTTTTGCCCGAGCAAGAGGTTGAAATAGCCTTTTTTGGCGGCTCGTTTACGGGTATAGATAGGTCGCTTATGATTTCACTTTTAAAAATCGCGTACAAATACATAGAGTCGGGCAGGGTATCCTCTATAAGGTTATCTACGCGCCCTGATTATATTAGCGAAGAGATACTAAATATTTTAAAGCTTTACGGAGTAAAAACTGTTGAGCTTGGTCTGCAGAGCATAAATGATAAAGTTCTTTCTATCTCAAAGCGAGGGCACACAAGCATAGACGCAGAAAAGGCTTGTAAAATGATAGTTGACGCCGGCTTTTCACTCGTCGGTCAAATGATGGTCGGCTTACCCGGCTCAACACTTGAAAGTGAGCTTGAAACCGCAGATTTTATTATAAAATGCGGGGCTAAAGGTGCAAGAATATATCCTACCGTGGTGTTTCACGATACTGAGCTATGTGATATGGCTCTTAGCGGTGACTACACCCCTATCACTGCGGATGAAGCAATACTGCGGTCCGGTATGCTTTTTGAGCGCTTTATTGATGCGGGTATTGATGTTATACGCATAGGTCTATGCAGTCAGGATACTATTTTTCTTGACGAAACTTATTATGCAGGGCCGAATCACCCCGCGCTTGGTGAGCTCGTAATAGGAGAGTTTTTCTACCAAAGGGTTAGAAAAATCATAAATGAACTTGATATAGAAAACATAAACAATTGTTTACATATATACGTTGCCCCAGGAATGCTCTCAAAGGCTATAGGGCAAAAGAAGAAAAATAAAACTCGGTTAGTACAGGAATTCGGGCTTACTGATATTACGTTCCGTGAGAGTAATTTACTTAAAGAGTACGAATTCAAGATTGACTTTGAAAGGAAGTAACGATGTATTTAAAATCATTGGAGCTACATGGCTTTAAATCATTTCCTAACAGAACTGTTCTTACGTTTGAAAGAGGCGCAACAGTAATAGTTGGCCCGAACGGAAGCGGTAAGTCGAATATTTCAGATGCAATGCGCTGGGTGCTTGGTGAATTATCAAGCAGAAATATTCGCGGTACTAAGATGGAAGACGTAATTTTCGGCGGTACTGACGACAGGCGTCCTATGGGCTTTGCCGAGGTTTCCGTTACATTTGATAATACAGACCCCGACTCAAGGCTTGACTCCCCTTACGACGAGGTTACTATCACGCGCCGTTATTACAGAACAGGCGAGAGTGAATATCTTATAAATAAAGAGAATAAGCGTCTTAAGGATATTCATATGCTTTTTATGAATACGGGTGTAGGACGTGAGGGTTACTCTATTATCGGACAGGGTAAGGTAGCCGAGATTGTATCTAAAAAGAGTGACGAGCGCCGTAATTTCTTTGAAGAGGCTGCAGGTATTTCCAAATACAGATACAGAAAAGAGGAGTCTGAGAGAAAGCTTAAGAACGTTTCTGAGAATCTTGAGCGCGTTAACGATATCCGCTTAGAGCTTGAGTCAAGAGTTATTCCACTTGAAAAGGAAGCAGAGAAGGCACGTAAGGGTCTGGCTATTTATGAGGAAAAAAAGCGTGCTGACGTTTCGTTGTGGCTTTTTGACACTAAAAAAATCAGAGAAGATATTGAAGAGGCTGACAATCGCTATAAGCTCTCCGTGCATGAGCTTGATATAGTACGCCAGGCTGTAGCCGACCTTGAGGCTCAAACTGAAACTCTTTACAATAAATCTCAATCTAATAAGATTAAGTCTGCCGAGCTTACCGAGAAAATCAGAGAGGCAACCGAAAAGCTTCACGCACTTGATAACTCGTTAAGAGTCGCAGAGTCAAATTTTGAGCATTCTAAGGAGCTTATTCAGGATTCTTTATCCCGAATAGCTGAAATAGAGAAGAATGAGGCTCTTATTGGGCAAACTAAAGCAGAGCGCGTTACTAAGCGTGACGGTTATACGTCAGTGCTCAATGATAAGATGGACGCAAGAATGGATTTGCTTAAAAATCAGCAGTCATTAACCGAATCCATTGACAAGTTAAAGCTTGAAATTGACCACGCGCAGGACGATATAACTATTGAAGAAAATGCGTCTGTTGACCTTAAAGTCAGAATTGACGTATTAAAGAACGCTAAAATCAGTGACGGTAACAAGTCGCGTGAGATTGAGGACGAAATAGCAAAATATGAATCCGAGGGTGTAAAGCTCCAGGTTGAAGCTGACAGATGCGAGGAAAATGCCTCTGGATTTAAGACGCAGATTGCAGAAAAAGAAGCTATTATTGCAGAAAAAGGCGATATCGTAGCTAACCTTATTTCCAAAAAGGACGAGCTTTCCGAAAAGCTTGGTGAATTAAAGGTTGAATATGAAACTGCCATGCAAAGGGCAGACGCACTGGACCGAATGAATGAGCACTTTGACGGCTATATTGAGAGTGTAAAATTCGTTATGCGTGAGTATAACGCAGGCAATATCTCGGGTGCGGGTAAAATCCACGGTCCGCTATCTTCTTTAATTACAGTTGATAAAAAATTCATTACTGCTATAGAAACCGCACTTGGCGCAAGCCTTCAGAACATAGTTGTTGACGATGAGAACACTGCCAAGGCTGCTATTAACTCTCTTAAGCGAGCAGGGGCGGGTAGGGCAACCTTTTACCCGATAAACGCGATTAAGCCGAGCAAAGAGCTTGACGAGGCAGCTATAGCTAAGGCTATGCCCGGCTTTGTAGGCAGAGCAGATACACTTGTTGAATCTCAGAATACGTATCGCTCTATAATAGAATATCTTCTTCTGCGTACTCTCGTTTTTGATAATATAGATAATGCATCTGTTGCCGCAAAGAAGATAGGCTACCGCATTAAGATGGTTACGCTTGACGGTCAGATTATTAACGCAGGCGGTTCATTTACGGGTGGAAGTGCTAAGCGTGACAGCGGTATTCTCTCAAGAGTTACTGAAATTGCTACTCTAAGGGAAAAATGCAAGCTGCTCGAAGGTGAGATTAACGATGCCCGTTCAACTCTTGCAGACGTAAGCGGTGAGCTCGACGAGGCAAGAACTCTTCTTCGTGACGCTGAACAGGATAAGGAGCTTTTGCTTACACTGTCGCGCGGTGAGTTTGCCGCACTTGACTCGGCTAATGCAAATCTTAATGCGAACAAAAGCATCGTTGAAAAATTCAAGCAGGATTATCAGAATATTATTAGCAATAACGGCAGAGCTGACGAGGAAATTATAAAGCTTACCGCTGATATGAAGGCATCACGCGAGCGTATAGAATCTCTTACAGAGTATAGAACGAATAAGGCTCTTGAGATGGGTATGCTTGACGACAAGCGCGACGAGGTAATAGCTAAGGTAAATGATATAAACGTTTCAATTGCCGAAACACGCAAGGAAATTGAGGCAATTGATCTGCTTATTGACAATATTGATAGCAGACTTGCCGAGCTTGAGGCAGAAAAGGCATCGGAGAACGAGCGTATTGATTCTCTTTCCGATAAGAGACGCGACCTTGAGTCAAGACGTGAGGAGCACAAGGCTTTGTATGAGGAGATTGATAACGAGCTTGCCGCCCTTACAGCAGAGCGAAAGGATGTTGACGGTGCGACCGACGAATTTGAGCGCGAGAGAAATATTCTTATTCAGAAAACGCGCGAAAAAACCTCTAGCCGCGAAACACTTATGGAATATACTCTGAGAAATGAAAGCAAGCTCAATTCTTTGCTTGAAAAGCAGGATAAGCTCGGCTCTCAGCTCTGGGATGATTATGAGATTTCCTACGAGGATGCGGTAGCTTTAAATTATCCGCCCGTTACTGCTGAGAATAGAGATGAGATAGCCGCAGTGCAAACGTCCTGTCGCTCACGTCTTCGCTCCCTTGGCAGCTATAATCCGGGCGCCATTGAGGAATATGCTGAGGTTAAGTCCCGTTATGATTACCTTAATACCCAGTACAATGACTTGACAAACTCGCGTGACGAGCTTATCGATATAATCTCAAGAATTGAAGCTGAAATGCGAACGAGCTTTATCGACGCATTTAATGCAATAAACAGGCACTTTAATACTACGTTCCGTGAGCTGTTTGGCGGCGGTAACGCTGAGCTTTCGCTTACTGAGCCTGAGGATGTGCTTACGTCAGGTATTGAGATTAAGGCTGCACCTCCCGGTAAAATTATCAAGAGCATGTCCTTGCTTTCCGGTGGTGAGCAGTCATTCGTTGCAATTGCGCTCTTGTTTGCAATTTTGAAGGTTAACCCAACACCGTTCTGTATTCTTGACGAGATTGAGGCGGCGCTTGACGAGGTTAACGTATTCAGATTCGGCGAATATGTAAAGCGCCTGCAGGACGAAACACAGTTTATTCTTATCACTCACCGCCGCGGCACGATGGAGATTGGTGACAGACTCTACGGTGTAACGATGCCCGAGCGCGGAATTTCGCAGGCTATTGAGCTTAACGTTAATGAAATAGAAGGAAAGCAGAAGGAGTTGCTTGATGGGGTTCTTTGAGAAGCTGAAGCAAGGCTTAAACAAAACTAAAAATGCGCTTGTTGGCAGAATTGACGGTATTTTTCACGCATTCAGTAAAATAGACGACGATTTGTATGACGAGCTTGAGGAATTGCTTATTTCTGCAGACGTTGGAGTTAATACAACCGAAAATATACTTGATAGGCTAAGAGAATCGGTTAAAGAGAAAAAGATTAAAGAGCCCGAGCTTTTGCGTGAGGAGCTGCTTATAATTCTGCGCGACCTTATAGGTGAGCACGAGCCTCTTAAGCTTGCTACGAAGCCCTCTGTTATCCTCGTAATCGGTGTTAACGGAGTAGGTAAAACTACGTCTATAGGTAAAATCTCCTACGAGCTCAAATCCCAGGGTAAGCGCGTTGTGGTAGCGGCAGCAGATACATTCAGAGCCGCGGCCGCTGAGCAGCTTTCAGTTTGGTGCGACAGAGCAAAGGTTGAAATTGTTAAGCAGGGCGCCGGTGCTGACCCTGCGGCGGTGGTTTTTGATGCAATAAATGCTGTTAAAAGCAGAAATGCAGACGTGCTTATTGTAGACACCGCAGGCAGACTTCACAATAAGAAAAATCTTATGGACGAGCTTGCTAAAATTGATCGTGTAATTAAGAGAGAGCTTGAAGGTGCTACCATAGAAACCTTGCTTGTTCTTGATGCTACTACAGGCCAGAATGCTATTATGCAGGCTAAGGAATTTATGGGAGCGTCAAATATCACTGGTTTGATTCTTACAAAGCTTGACGGCACTGCTAAAGGTGGTATTGTTCTTTCCATTAAAGAGGAGCTTGGTATACCCGTTAAGTTTATCGGTGTAGGTGAGCAAATTGACGATATGAAGTCCTTCTCCCCAGAAGAGTTTTCTAATGCACTATTTGAGGTATAATATAATGCTAACAAGTAAACAAAGGTCATATCTTCGTGCAATGTCGCAAAGCCTTGATACTATTTTTCAAATCGGCAAGGGCGGGATAAATGAAGAGATATGCAATCAGATTTCAGCCGCGCTTGAAGCACGTGAGCTCATTAAAGCACGTGTCCTTGATAATAGTGGGTATACAGCACGTGAGGCGGCAGAGGAAATTGCAAAGGCGACAGGTTGCGACGTAGTTTCGTGCGTAGGGTCAAAATTCGTTCTGTACCGTGAATCTGAGAAGAAAAAGAAGATATTCTTGCCATGACGGGCTGTTTTACAAAAGAAGAGTTGAACACTCTTGAAGAAGAGGTAAAAAACCGTCTTAGTGCATACAGGTTCAACCATACTTTAGGTGTTGCAAAAGCCGCCGAGAGATTGGGGTCGTTTATAATGCCCGATAGATGCAGTGAGCTGATTGCAGCGGCAATGCTTCACGATATTGCTAAGGAGCTTGACGACGAAAGCACTGCTTTACTATTAAAAGAGTCGGGCTTTACGATGTCCGAAGAGGATTTAAGTGTTAAGCCTGCATTACATTCAATTTCGGGTGCGGCACTCGTAAAACGCGACTTTCCCTTATTTGCGACACCGTCGGTTGTGTCTGCCGTGTACAACCATACTGTCGGCTCGCCCGATATGGATTTATTTTCAGAGATTATCTTTATTGCAGATTATATAGAAGAGGGCAGAACGTACTTTTATTCAAAGGTTGTTGCTGATTTTATCTTCAAGGGCTTTGACAATAATGCTACAGAAAAAAATATAATTTTGCATAAGGCCGCCCATATGATTTTATCACATACAATTGCTAGCCTTAATCAGAATTCAAGGACTGTACATTCAAGAGCATATCTAACAAAATCTAGGTTTGCTTCCTTGATTTAACTACTATTTATTTATTTCTTTTTACAAAACTAATATTAAGTACATTTTACTTTTGGGGGTTTTGTATGAAGAAAATTCTATCGATATGGTTGCTTATTTCCATATTTTCTATTTCGGGTGATACTATAGCCAAGGTAAAGAGTTGTATGGCTGACGTTGTTAATACCGTGGGTAAGGGTAGTTACACTTGCCTTGTATACGGTTTTGATAATTCGTCGGGCAACACTGATACTATAATAGTTCTTAACTATAATGCTGTTGAAAACTTAATCAGCTTTATCCACGTCCCGCGTGACTCGTACTTTAATTTCGGTACAGCGCAGAATAAAATTAATCAGATTGTACCTATGCGTATTAACGCAGGGGATGACAAAAAAGACGGCCTTAATACTCTCACCAAAGAGCTTTCCGAGTCGCTTGCAATTGATATTGACGGATATACAGCACTTACTGAGGGGGCTGTAGCTAATCTTATTGATATGATTGGTGGGGTTAATATTAACGTGCCGTGTGATATTGAAGGCACTGATATAGACGGCAATAAGGTTGAGATTAAAATGGGAGAGCAGCATTTATCGGGTAAAGAATGCTTAGTTCTTATAAGGCATAGGTCAAGCTATCCACTGGGGGATTTATCGCGCATTGATATGCAAAAAATATTTCTTTCCGCATTTGTCAAAGATTTATTTGAAAACATAAATGCATCTTTTGCGATTAAACTTTTTACGACAAAAGACAAAGGTATAACTACTAATGTTAATATAGTTGAATTCCTTAGTTTCTTTATAAAAAACCTAGGCAGAATTAAAAATGCAAACGTCAAGTTTGCCACGTTGCCGGGTGAGGCCGTGATTTCCGATAGTGGTGTTTCTTACTTTGGAATAAACAAGAAGGCATCTGTCACTCTTTTGTCAGAACTTGGATTTATTAATACCGGTTCTTTTGACCCGAACTTTAAATTTTTATATAACACAGGCAGACTTAAAGAGGTTTATTTTTCTGAAAAAATTAAACACAAGATTTATACAAGTGAAGATTTGAACTCACTGAGAATTATAACAAATTGATTATAACTTTATTGAAAGGTTGTTTTATGTATACTGAAAAGCCCAAGGATTTGATAAACGTTTCTTCTGACATTCTCGCTCGCGAGGCTGTCAAAATTTTGCTAGAGAAGAAGGGCATTGACGTTAAGCTTTACGACGTGCGCGAGGGTGCATCTATTACTGATTTTTATGTCGTTGCCACCGGTAGGTCGTTGACTCACGTTTCTTCACTGGCAGACGATTTATGTATGCTCCTTGCTGAGCGCGGCAGAGTAGAAGCAAGAGTTGAGGGTAAGCGCGGTAACTCGTGGATTTTGGTAGATTACCTCGACGTTATTGTTAATATATTTGATAAAGAAGCTCGAAGCTTTTATAATTTTGAAAGATTGCTTGACACTGATAGTCTTGTTAATATAGACGACCTTGTTCTTGAGGTTGACAAAAAGTTTGAATCTAATAAATAAGGGGATATAAAAATGCTTTACGATTATTCTAGAATTGAAAAAAAGTGGCAGGGCGTTTGGGACGAGAAGAAGCCCTTTGAGGCAAAGCAGGATTTTTCTTTACCCAAGTATTTTGCGCTTGTTGAGTTTCCTTACCCGTCGGGTCAAGGATTGCACGTAGGACACCCCCGTCCTTACACTGCGCTTGACATAGTTTCCCGTAAAAAGAGAATGCAGGGCTACAACGTTCTGTTTCCTATGGGTTGGGATGCATTCGGTCTTCCTACTGAAAACTATGCTATCAAGAATAAGATACACCCAAAGATTGTAACTGCCAATAACGTTGCAAGATTCAAGTCACAGCTTAAGGCACTTGGCCTTTCCTTTGACTGGTCGCGTGAGATAAATACTACCGACCCTGACTATTATAAGTGGACACAGTGGATTTTCTTACAGCTCTTCAATGCGGGACTTGCTTATAAGAAGGAGATGGCGGTTAACTTCTGTACCTCGTGTAAAGTTGTTCTTGCAAACGAAGAGGTAGTTAACGGTGTATGTGAGAGATGTCAGTCTGCCGTTATAAGAAAAGTTAAGAGTCAGTGGATGCTCAAGATTACCGAGTATGCTGAAAAGCTTATCCAGGGTCTTGACGGGCTTGATTTCATAGAGCGTGTAAAAACACAGCAGATTAACTGGATTGGTAAGTCGAACGGTGCTGAGATAGATTTCTCGACTACTGTTGGCGATAAGCTAAGAGTATATACTACAAGATGTGACACACTCTTTGGCGCTACTTATATGGTTATTGCTCCTGAGCATGAATTTGTTGAAAAAAACAAGCATTTGATTACAAATTATGCCGAGGTTGAGGAATACAAAAAGCTTGCCGCAAGAAAGTCTGACTTTGAGCGTACCGAGCTTGTTAAGGAAAAGACCGGTGTTGAGCTTAAGGGTCTTAAGGCTATTAACCCCGCTAACTCTAAAGAAATTCCAATCTTTATTTCCGATTACGTTCTTGCCGGATACGGTACGGGCGCAATTATGGCGGTACCTGCACATGACGAGCGCGACTGGGATTTTGCAAAGAAATTCAATCTTCCCATAATAGAGGTTGTTGCAGGCGGTAACGTTGAAGAGGCTGCATTTACCGACGTTGCTACAGGCAAGCTTATCAATTCCGATTTTCTTAACGGTCTTGAGGTTGCTGACGCTAAGGCAAAAATGATTGATTTTCTTACTGAGAAGGGAATCGGTGAAGAGAAGATTAACTACAAGCTCCGCGACTGGGTATTCTCACGTCAGAGATATTGGGGTGAGCCTATTCCCGTAGTTAATTGTCCCGAATGCGGATGGGTTGGTATTCCCGAATCAGAGCTGCCGCTTGAACTGCCTGATGTTGAGTCCTATGAGCCTACAGAGAACGGTGAATCGCCGCTTTCGCTTATGACCGATTGGGTTAAGTGCAAATGCCCTAAGTGCGGTAAGGATGCTATGCGTGAAACCGATACTATGCCTCAGTGGGCGGGCTCCTCATGGTATTTCCTAAGATACTGCGACCCCAATAACGATAAAGAGCTTGCATCTCGTGAAGCACTTGATTATTGGATGCCCGTCGATTGGTATAACGGCGGTATGGAGCATACAACGCTTCATTTACTTTATTCGAGATTCTGGAGCAAGTTCCTTTATGACCAGGGCGTGCTTTCCTGCGCTGAGCCTTATGCTAAGAGAACCAGCCACGGTATGATTCTTGGTGAAAATGGCGAGAAGATGTCGAAGTCGCGCGGAAACGTTGTCAACCCTGATGATATCATCAGAGATTTCGGTGCGGATACTATGCGTCTTTACGAGATGTTTATCGGTGACTTCGAGCAGTCCGCTCCTTGGAATACGCAGTCTATCAAGGGCTGTAAGAGATTCCTTGAGCGCGTTCTTAATCTCGTTGATATGGTAGAGGGCACAGGCTTTACACCCGAGCTTGAAAAAACACTTCACAAGCTTATCCGTAAGGTTACGAGCGATATTGATGCAATGAAATTCAATACCGCAATTGCCGCAATGATGGGTGCTCTCAACGCCATTTACGATAACGGAAAGATCACAAAGGACGAGCTTTTGACCTTTGCAACTCTTCTTTGTCCTTT
>JAZRFH010000007.1:0-7380 GCA_045661245.1 Eubacteriales bacterium
TGAGCTCTACACCCCCGAGGAGCTTGCAACCATAGTCAAGCGCTCTGCGGGCATACTGAATATATCTATTACAGACGACGGTGCCGTAGGTATTGCCTCACGCTCACGCGGCACACCGAGAATTGCTAACCGCTTGCTTAAGCGCGTACGTGATTTTGCACTTGTAAAGGGTAATGGCACAATAACATCGGAAATTGCCAAGCTTGCGCTTGAGGCTCTTGAAATTGACGAGCTCGGCCTTGATAATATTGACAGACGTATGCTTGAGGCAATTATAAAATACTATGCAGGCGGACCCGTGGGTCTTGATACGCTGGCGGCAACGATAGGTGAAGAGGCTATTACAATAGAGGACGTTTACGAGCCGTATCTTATGCAAATAGGCTTCTTAGCGAGAACACCGCGCGGCAGATGTGCAACAAGGCTTGCCTACGAGCATCTCGGTATTCCGTTCTCCTCTGTCACCGGAAATAAGCAGCTTTCGGGTCAAGGCAATTTTGACCTTGACGAATAGTAAAAAAGAACCTTGCATAAACCGAATCCGGAACACTACGGACGGAATTTGCAAGGTTTTTTATTTTTTATTTTACATTCTGCTTTATTTTAAAGTGCTTATTTTGCTTTTTTATTCTGTTTTATCCTATTGTATCAACAAAGCGCCAATATGCATAAAATATCTAGTGGCAACAAGGCGGCAAATGCGGTATCGGACAGTAATGACAGATGACGTATGAGTAAAATTATACCGTATCTTGCCGTCTGCCACGAGGGTTAAATTAACTCAATAAGCGCGACAGAATGTGCCGCCGCACCCTCACCGTTTCCCGTAAATCCGAGCCCCTCCTCAGTGGTTGCCTTGACGTTTATTCTATCAGTATCAACACCGAGAGCAGATGCAATATTTTCTCGCATTTTTTGTATATGCGGCGCAAGCTTTGGCTTTTGCATCACCACAGTTGCATCGATATTTACAACGACAGCCCCCTTACCTTCTACCAACGAACGAACTCTCTTAAGCAGCTCTATACTTGATATTCCGAGATACTCTTCGTCGCTGTCGGGAAAGTGCTTACCTATGTCACCGATAGCAAGAGCCCCGATTATTGAATCCATTATCGCATGGACAAGCACGTCTGCATCAGAGTGGCCAAGCAAGCCGTACTCATATTCAATCTCAACTCCGCCGAGCACGAGCGGTCTGTTCTCTACCAGCCTATGCACGTCATAGCCGTGACCTATTCTTAAAGGGGTCATTATTTCTCACCATTCAATAAAAGCTCTAAAACGCTTATATCGTCCTTCGTAGTAATTTTCGGATTCTCGTTTTCAAGTACAACAGCATAAACCTCTTTGCCAAGCCTCTCGACCATCATAGAGTCGTCTGTTATATCGCTTAAATCCATATCCGAGTTTATTGCTTGCCGATAAATTCCATATTCGAAAATCTGCGGTGTTGTAGCGCGAACAAGAGCCTGCCTTTTAGGTGTAGCCGTAACTTTGCCCTCACCGTCTACCGCCTTAACGGTATCGTATACAGGGGATGCTGCAATTGCAGCACCCTTTTCTTTTGCAACATTCAAAACGCGCGATATATCCTCGGGTCTAATTAGAGGACGTGCCGCATCGTGTATCGCAACGTATTTACATTCCTTATCTACAAGCATAAAGCCGTGTCCGGCAGACTCGGGGCGGCTATCTCCGCCTGTGCATACGGCCTTTAATTTTGTAACGTCCTTAAGCTCAGAGTTAAAAAACTCAACCTCGTCAGACCTTACAACGACTATAATATCGGTAATATCACCGCATTTTTCAAATGCCAGCACACTGCGCTTAAGCACACTCATACCGCCAAGGGTCATACGCTGCTTGGTAATAGAGGTGTTCATTCTCCTGCCGCTGCCGCCGCCAAGTATAATTGCGGTGGTGTACGGCTTTTTTTCTTTTTCTAACATACTGTCCCCCGCGATTACTTTCTGTGATAAACGAAATGCACGGTTATTACACGCAGTCTGCCGTCCTCAAGCAAATTCGGGCCCTTAATAATAACTCCGTCACCGCTCATAAGCCAGCTTACGTCAAGATGCTTTATCTCACATACAAAAACTCTGTCGCCCGAGGAGTCTACTATAAAATTATCACCGTGCACGGCAAGCGCACCGCCCATACCTATTACGTCCTCGTTGCCGTCCCTGTGCTCGGTTACGTATTTTATGACCTGGCCGTGCAATTCACGAGCTCTCTCCAACCTATATGCGTAGCTGTTTGGATTTTTGCCGATACCTAATATTTTTTTGATAAAGGACATACGCCCTCCCGATAATTAACTTTTTCTATATTCTACCATAAAATGCCCGATTTGTGAAGAGCTTTTGAAAGATTGATAAAAAAATCAAGCAGAACAAAATTTTTTTAACTTTTTTTACAAAAACTATTGCAATTTTAAAAATAAAGTATTATAATAGTAGCAAAGTGGGGCAAAGTGGAGCAAAATTGCTTATTATCCCCAAATTATGTTAATGATAGCCTGTACAATCGGATTTTACCGATTTTATAGCAGAAAGGAGATTTAAGATGTCATTTGTCGGCTCGTACAAGCATTCGCTTGACGCAAAGGGACGCGTTTTTATTCCCTCTAAGTTCCGCGAAGAGCTTGGTGAAGAATTTTACATAACCAGAAAATTTGACACTTACCTCTCCATATATACAGCTGAGGATTGGGCGGCATACGTTGAGAAAATTGAAAAGCTGCCCGAGAGTGAGGCAGTTGAAATACAGGACTTTTTGCTTGGCGCGGCGCAGAAATGCACACCTGACGCATCGGGCAGAATAATACTTGACGATAGCCTTGCACGCCACGCAGGGATTTTAAAGAACGTTGTTTTCGTAGGCGCAGGCAAGCAGATACGCATTTGGGCTGAGGAAACCTGGTGCGAGCGCGAAAATACACGTGACCTTGCAAAGATGCGCGAGATTATGCGCCAATACGGCTTATAATATTATATAAAGGAAAGGAAAAACCATGTCAGACGTCAAATTTTCTCACACATCGGTTCTCCTTTACGAATGCATTGAGGCACTTAATATAAGAGATGGCTACACGTACGTTGACTGCACTGCGGGAGGCGGCGGCCACTCACTTGAAATAGCACGCAGAATGGGTGAAAATTCAAGGCTAATCTGCTTTGACCGCGACAAGAACGCAATTAAGGCGGCGAGTGAGAGGTTAAAGGACTACCTAGACAGAGTTACCTTTATAAACGATAATTTCTCTTCCCTATCCGACGTACTGAGGGATTTGGGCATAAATAATCTTGGCGGTGTTCTTGCCGACCTTGGCTGCTCCTCGCATCAGTTTGATACACCTGAGCGCGGCTTTAGCTATATGCATGACGCGCGGCTTGATATGCGTATGGATACGGACAACCCTATTTCGGCATACAAGGTAGTAAATGAATACTCGTTTGACGAGCTTAAGCGCGTAATATGGGAATACGGTGAGGAGAGATTTGCACCGAAAATAGCAAGCGCAATCTGCAAAAGGCGTGAGGAAAAGAAAATTGAGAGCACCCTTGAGCTCGCAGACATAATAAAGAGCGCAATTCCCGCGGCTATGCGCAACGACGGCCCCCACCCTGCAAAGAGAACCTTTCAGGCTATAAGAATTGAGGTTAACGGTGAGCTTGACGTTATAAAGCCCTTAATAGAGGCCGCGGCAGGCAATCTGTGTGAGAGCGGCAGAATAGCCGTGATATCCTTCCACTCGCTTGAGGACAGGCTTGTAAAGGAAGGCTTCAAGGGCTTGGCAAAGGGATGTATATGCCCGCCCGATTTCCCTGTCTGCGTTTGCGGCAGACGCCCAATTATCAAAGAAATTACGAAAAAACCGATACTTCCCACAAACGAGGAGCTACAGGCAAACCCGCGCTCACGCAGTGCAAAGCTCCGAGTAGCTGAGAAGCTTCAAATAAAAGAGGAGATAAAGCGATGAATACAATAGCAAATCCTTACGACTCGTTATATAATAATCTTAAAAATAGATTTACAGTTGTTAAAGACGGCAATGAATGTACCGTTGGCGATTATATGCTTATGAAGGCCGGCGCTCTTAGCGGTGGCTCTATTCTGCCTGCGTGCCGCACTGCATCGACGCAGGAAAACTCGGTTGTTGCTATTGTGAACTATATGAACGATAGGCTGACCGTAAAGCGCGCGCCCGTAAAGGACAGGACCATAAGACGCTTCCCTATCCGCACCTCTTTTTCAGCTATGCTCTCAGCAGTTGCGGCATGTGCTTTAATTTTGTCATGCGGTATATTTGCACTTAGGGGCGTGTCTGCTATACCTACTGCCGAATCCGCATCTACGCAAATAGAAGAGGTTGTGCCGGAAGACGAGAAACCCATAGAACAGTAAACTTCCCTCATAAATCAAATACTATAAACATAAGATATAGTGATAGTCGCTCCCGGCTGTCGCTATATTTTTTTGTTATGGGTATCGTTATGGGTAAGGCAGCTATTCTTTTAACTAAACACAAAACAGTAAAGAGGGCAAGTGTAATCTTAATTGCGTTTGCGCTCTTTTTGTCATTTCTCCTTTATAACATTTTTTATCTAGGATTTTTCAAATATCAGTATTACTTAGAGAGAGTATTTGACCAGATTACCACCTCTTCCCCTATGCGCGCAGAACGCGGAGCAATTTATGATGCAAATATGAATGCCCTTGCCGTAACCGAAACCAGCTGGCGACTTTTTATTTCAACAAAAGAAATCAAAAAACACGAGAAAAAAAGCGGTGTTGATTATACTAAAATGATTGCAACTGGCCTTGCCGAAACACTTGGCCTTGACTATGACGCTCTCTATAAAAAGATTAAGGGCTCCTCTGTGCTTGACGTAACTATTAAAAAGTCAATGAATAAGGCGGAATACGAGAAGGTCTTATCCTTTATAATTGAAAACGGGCTTGAAAAGCTGGTATTTTGCGAAGCACAAAGCGCACGTTATTATCCGATGGGGACGCTTGCCGCACACGTTTTAGGGTTTACAGGCAGTGACAATCAAGGGCTATACGGCCTGGAATACTCATACAATTCAATTTTGTCAGGCAAGGACGGCCATTATTTATATGCAAAGGACGCAGGCGGTAACGCAATGCCGGGCGGATATTCAACCTACGTGCCCGAGGAGGACGGGTGCAGTATAGTAACTACACTTGATACACATTTACAGGAGCTATTAGAGGCACAGCTTGAGGCTACGCGCCAAAATAATATGGTAACAAACAGAGTTACGGGCATAGTTATGGACGTAAATACGGGGGCTGTGCTTGCGATGGCCACCTCTTCACCATTCGACCCTAACTCACCGTTTGAGCTTGACTCTGTATCACGTGCGAATCTTATAGCATCGGGGCTTGACGAGGGCACAGAGGAATACAAGGCAAAAAAGAACGAGCTTTTACAGATTATGTGGTCAAACAAGGCCGTAAGCGAAACCTATGAGCCCGGCTCAACCTTTAAAATAGTAACGGTATCAGCGGCTCTTGACAGCGGAGCGGCAAAAATTACCGATAAATTCTCATGCCACGGATATCACACGGTTGGCGGCTGGCGCATTAAGTGCCATAAGGTCACGGGCCACGGCTCGGGCTTTGATTTGGCGTACGGCCTGCAAATGTCCTGCAACCCCACAATGATGACTATTGCAGAGCGGCTTGGGCCTGAGAAGTTTTACTCGTACGTTGAGGGCTTCGGTTATCTTGACAAAACGGGTATTGACCTGCCGAGTGAGGCTAAAACCATTTTTCACAAGCCCGAGGCCATCGGCTCAACCGAGCTTGCTACTGCATCATTCGGTCAACGCTTTAAGGTTACCGTAATATCACAGCTAACTGCCGTAGCGGCGGTTGCAAACGGCGGTAAGCTCGTTGAGCCCTACCTTGTAGAAAAGGCAATAGATAAAGACGGTAAAACTGTATATCAGCACGAGGTGAAGGTAAAGGGTCAGGTTATCAGCGAAGAGGTCGCCAATCTTGTTTCCGATGTGCTTGAGGCAGGTGTAAGCGGTGAAGGCGGAGCTAAAAACGCGGGGGTTGAGGGATATTACATAGCCGCGAAAACAGGCACCTCGCAAAAGTTTGACGTGCTTGACGCAAACGGCAACTCATATCTCAGAATAGGCTCTACTGTTGCCTTTGCCAAATCGGGTGATAAGAGAATAGCTATGATTATAGTGGTAGACGAGCCGCAGTCTACGGTAAAGTACGGCTCTGTGGTTGCTGCACCTTACATTTCCGCTTTTATGAAGGATGCCCTGCCATATCTTGAATACACCTCTACCAAGGAAAGCACAACCGCAGAGGTAAAAAATTACGTGGGTATGAATACGGCAAGTGCCAAAGCCGAGCTTAAAGACCGAAATATCAGATACGAGGTAATCGGCAGCGGCGATGTTATAACCTCACAGGTTCCCGCGGCGGGCTCATATATCACAAAGGAGCTATCTGTTGTTTACCTATATACAGAAAAGCGCGAAACCGAGCGCGCTACAGTGCCTAATTTAGTGGGGCTATCTCCCGAGGCGGCAAATAAGCTTGCAACCAATGCAGGGCTAAACGTAAGAATACTCGGTGTAACCGATAAGTCACTTTACGGCAAGCTGACGGTTACGTCACAGTCGCTTATACCGGGTGACTCGGTGGCGCGAGGCACTGTAATTGAATTTACTGCTTTAAAGCTTGACTTTGAGGACTAGGAGGAAATATGAGAATAAGTGATTTATTTCGCGACGAGAGTGTTATATACATAGACCGCCCCATAGATACCGAGCGCGAGCTAAAAATAAGCTGTGATATAAGAGAAACAGACAGCGATACCCTGCTTTTTTATCCTAAGCCTTTTGGCAAAGAGGAATATATACTACCAAGCTTTAAGACAGTGCCGTATGCTATAGTATGCGACTGGCAGGGGTTTAACACAAAAACAGATATACCTATAATAAAGGTAAAAAGCGCAAGACGTGCGCTTGCATATGCATACAGTAATTACTATAGGCTTGATTATGAAAAGCTTAAGATAATTGGCGTTACGGGTACAAACGGAAAAACCAGCACTGCAACTATGCTTGAAAAAATACTTATGAAAAGCGGCAAGGGCGTCGGTTACATCGGCACGGGCTCTATAAGAATTAACGGAAAAGCAATTACTGAAGATACCTATTCAATGACAACGCCTGACCCATCCGTGCTTTATTCAACTCTTGCCAAAATGAGTGACGAGGGGTGCGAGTTTGCGGTAATGGAGGTATCAAGCCACGCGCTTTCTCTTTTTAAATGTGCCCCTATTCGCTTTACCCTCGGCATCTTTACAAATCTATC
>JAZRFH010000008.1:0-42259 GCA_045661245.1 Eubacteriales bacterium
ACTGTAGGTGAGGACGGTGCAACACACCAGTGCAACGAGGATATTGCTCTTATGCGTACTATCCCCGGCATGACCGTTGTTTGCCCCGCAGATGCAACCGAGGCTTATGCGGCAGTAGAGGCTGCTATCAATTACTACGGCCCCGTTTATCTGCGCTTTGGCAGATTTGCAGTACCGGACCTTACTCCCGAGCTTGTGCCCGACTATAAGTTTGAGTTTGGCAAGGGCGTTCAGTACACAGACGGTAGCGACGTTACTATTATAGCTACAGGATTTATGGTACACCTTGCAGTTGAGGCCAGAGAGATGCTTAAGGCAGAGGGTATCAATGCAAGAGTAATCAATATGCACACCGTTAAGCCCCTCGATACCGAGCTTGTAATCAAGGCGGCACGTGAAACAGGCGCTATTGTAACCGCAGAGGAGCATAACGTTATCGGCGGTCTTGGCTCCGCAGTTTGTGACGCTGTAAGTGCAAGCTGCCCCGTACCCGTTATCAAGGTAGGCGTAGAGGATAAGTTCGGTAAGAGCGGCAACGTTCCCGACCTTCTTCGTGAGTACGGTCTTACCGCAGATAATATTAAGGCACAGGCACTCCGCGCAATTGAAATCAAAAAGTCTAAGTAAGACATCCTTGGAGGTTGTATGAAACGTGTACTGTTAAAGCTCTCGGGCGAGGCGCTCGCTAACGGTTCGGCTGATATTTACGATAACGCTTTTCTTGATAAGGTCGCGCACTCTTTGGTTGAATGTGTAAATGCAGGATACGAGCTTGCAATTGTCGTCGGCGCGGGTAACATCTGGCGCGGCAGACAGGGCGGTGAGATGGATAGAGTTACAGCTGACAGAATGGGTATGCTTGCAACTCTTATAAATTCGCTCTGCCTTAAGGACGCGGTAGTACGCAAAGGCGGCAAGGCTCACGTTATGTCAAGCGTTGCTATGGAGCCCTTTGCAGAGGGCTATTCGTCGGAGGAGGCAGATAGGTATCTTAAAGACGGTTACATAGTAATTTTCGGCGGCGGTCTTGGCGTTCCTTTCCTTTCCACCGATACTGCCGGTGCGGTAAGGGCAAGCGAGATTAAGGCTGATGCTATGCTTATGGCTAAAAACGTTGACTACGTATATACAGACGACCCCAGAAAAAATCCCGACGCTAAAAGGCTTGAGTCTGTTAAGGCAAGCGAGGTGCTTGCTATGAATCTCAAGGCTATCGATGCTACCGCTACGGCATTTTGCCTCTCAACGGGTATGCCGATACGCATTTTCGGATTTAAAAATCCTGAGGACATCGTTCGTGCGGTGCGCGGTGAAATTTCAGGCACGGTTATAACCCCGGATTAAAAAAAACAAGGAGATATATATGAAACTCGATACAAGAGATTACGAAGCAAGAATGAAAAAGAGCGTTCTGGCATACAGCGACAATCTTTCGACAATACGCGCAGGCAGAGCAAATCCCGACGTTCTTAAAAAGGTAACGGTTGACTATTACGGCTCACCCACACCTATCTCGTCTATCGCAGAGATTAAGGTTACAGACGCACGCACTATCGTTATTACCGCTTGGGATAAGTCTGCTATGAAGAATATCGAAAAGGCAATTCTTACAAGCGATATCGGTATCAATCCCCAGAACGACGGCTCAGCTATCCGCCTTTCCTTCCCCCCCACTACAGAGGAGCGCCGCCGTGAGCTTTCAAAGCAGATTGCAAAGATGGGTGAGGATGCCAAGGTTGCTATCCGTAACATCAGAAGAGATGCTACAGATAAGATTAAGGCTATGAAAAAGGATAGCGAAATGACTGAGGACGAGGCTAAGTCGAGCGACAAGTCTGTACAGGACCTTACAGATAAGTACGTTAAGGAAATCGACGGCGTGACTGCGGCTAAAACCAAGGAAATAATGGAGATTTAAGCTTTGGCTAAAAGTTATAAGGATTTACCCCGTGTTGACGAAAGACTTCAGCATATAGGTATAATTATGGACGGTAACGGCAGATGGGCAAAGAAAAGGCTCTTGCCCCGAAGTGCCGGCCACGTAGCAGGCGCGAAGATTATACAGTCGGTGCTTGAGGATTTCAGAGCTATGGGTGTGCATCATATGACCCTCTACGCCTTTTCCACGGAGAACTGGAAAAGACCGAAGGAAGAGGTCGACGGTCTTATGGAGCTTATATACAAGTATCTTGACGAGGTCGTCGTTGATAATATTAAGCGTGACGGTAATTTTTCGGTATGCTTTATAGGTGATAAATCACCCTTGCCCGAAAAGCTGCGTAACAAGTGCATAGAGATTGAGAATATGGCAAAGGATAAGCCCTTTGTATGTAATCTTGCGCTTAATTACGGAGGCAGGGACGAGATTGTGCACGCTGTTAACGAGGCTATAAAAGAGGGCTGCTCGCCTGTTACCGCAGACGATATTTCAAGGCATCTTTATACAGCCGCGTCACCCGAGCCCGACCTTATCATACGCACGGGCGGTGACTTGCGCGTGTCAAATTTTATGATATGGCAGGGCGCATATTCCGAATTGTACGTAACCGATACCCTTTGGCCCGATTTTGGCAGAAAGGATATTATTGCGGCAACAGAGGAGTTTTATAAGAGAAAGCGCCGCTTTGGCGGTCTTGACCCAGAGGATAAAAAGGATTGAGGTTTTTGTAATGAAGGTTAGAGTTCTGACAGGTGTGGGAATATTCTTATTCGGGCTTCCGATTGTGCTCCTGTCCGATTATATCGTTTACCCGATAGCTCTCGGCATTCTGTGCGTAATCGCGTGCTTTGAGCTGCTCCGCGTTTTCGGCATGCAGAAAAACCTGTTTGTGTCAATTCCTTCGTATATACTTACGCTTGCAGGACCGATTTTCGCCTCGGACGTATTTAATTACGAGGGTGGGCAAACTAGATATATACTGTATCTTGCGCTGGCACTTTTTGCGTATTTAATATACCTTGCAGGTGTGGCGGTGCTCTCAAGCGGCAAAATCAGCTTTAAGTCGGTTTCGTCGGTTTTCACCTCGGTTTGCTATATCACCGTTTCCTTTACGTCTATGGCACTGCTCAGATATATGCAGATGGGTGTATATTTCTTCGGCCTGGTGTTTGTTACCGCTTGGATGTGTGATACGTTTGCATACTTTACGGGCAGACTTATAGGTAAGCATAAGCTTGCACCCGAGCTCAGCCCGAAGAAGACTATTGAGGGCTCTATTGGCGGTATAGTATTTGCCGTGCTCGGATGTCTGTTATACGGTCTTATAGTTGAGTCGGCCTTTAACGTTTCAGCAAACTATTTGGTGCTCGGTGCTATCGGCCTTTTCGGCTCGGTGGTATCGCAGATTGGCGACCTTTGGGCGTCGCTTATAAAAAGAGAATACGGCATTAAGGATTACAGTAAGCTCTTACCCGGCCACGGCGGAATTATGGATAGATTTGATTCGATTCTCGCAATTTCCGCGCCGCTTATGGTAATTTGCTTAACCCTACCGCCGTTTAGCATGAATTAAAAGATTTAAAGGGCAAGCGCACAAAAACGCTTGCCCACATTGTACGAATAGATAGGTGCGCAGACGTCGCACCAAGCTAAAGGAGAGATTACTATGGAGAAGACTATTGCAGTCCTCGGTGCCACAGGCTCGGTTGGTATGCAGGCGCTTGACGTAGCAAGGGCGCGCGGTATGCGTGTTGATTTAATCAGCGCAAACAGTGACGTTCGCGCACTTGAGGCGGCGGCGCGTGAGTTTTTGCCTACCTATGCCGTTATGGCAGACGGGGATAGGGCGCGTGAGCTTCGCACGTTACTCTCGGATACGGGTGTTAAGGTGCTTGCAGGTGACTCGGGAATTGCCGAGGCTATAAGCCTTACACGCGCAGATACCGTTGTCAACTCCATTTTAGGCGGGGCAGGGCTTTTGCCAACTCTTGCCGTTATAGATTCCAAAAAAAGGCTTGCTCTTGCGAATAAAGAGAGCCTTGTTATAGCGGGCGATATAGTTATGGAACGTGCAAGACGGGCGGGGGTTGAGATTATCCCTGTTGACAGTGAGCACTCGGCTATATTCCAGTCGCTGAAATCAGGCAAGAGAGAAGAGGTTAAAAGGCTTATTCTCACAGCCTCAGGCGGCCCGTTTTACGGTTATACGAGAGAGAGGCTTACGGGCGTTACACTTGAGGACACTCTCGCACACCCGACCTGGAAGATGGGCAAAAAGATAACTGTTGACAGCGCAACTCTTATGAATAAGGGCTTTGAGATAATCGAGGCCGCGCATCTTTTCGGTATTTCACCCGAGAAAATATCCGTAGTGGTGCATAGGGAAAGTATACTTCACTCTGCTGTCGAATATATTGATAACAGCATCGTAGGTGAGCTTTCCGTGCCCGATATGCGTATGTGCGTGCAATATGCAGTGGATTACCCCGACAGGTGCCCGTCACACACAGAGGAGCTTGATTTATTCAAGGTAGGCAAGCTTACCTTTGCCGAGCCCGACGAGTGTGCATTCCCGTTTCTTTCACTTGCAAAGCACGCTATTAAGAGAGGCGGTGCGTGCCCCGCGGTAATGAACGCGGCAGACGAGGTTGCAGTATCTGCATTTCTTTCGGGCAGACTTTCGTTTGTCGGAATTATGGACACTGTAAGTGAGGTTTGCGATAGGCTCTTTGATACTGCATCGCGTGAATGTCAGCTTGACGGAATACTTGCATTTGATAAAGAGGCGCGCAGCTTGACAGAGGCGCTTATAGGATAATTTTGGGGGATTTTTAATTGAACACGGCACTTACTGTAATTATAGCCCTGCTCGTTTTCGGGCTTCTGATTTTCATACACGAGTTCGGGCATTATATCACTGCAAGAATTTTCAAGGTTTCCATTACCGAGTTTTCTATAGGTATGGGTCCGAAGCTTGCGTGGTTTACCTCTAAAAAAACGGGTATCAAATATTCGCTTGCAATCTTTCCGATAGGCGGCTACGTTGCCATGGTCGGTGAGAATGAGGAGAATGACGACCCGAATGCATTTGATAAAAAGCCCGCCTGGCAGAGATTTATAATAACTGCCGCAGGTGCTACGGTGAATATCGTTGCCGGCTTTCTCGCTATGCTGATACTCGTAGGCATAATAAATATCGGCGGTACTAAAGTCGGTGCCTTCTTTACAGAAGAAGAGCTCGCGTCAATGGGTGAGATTGACCTTACAAACAGGTCTGACTCTGAAATTCAAATCGGTGACGTCGTAACCCGGGTAAACGGCAAAAAGGTTTTGCTTGCCGACGAGCTTTCGTATGAAATTATGCGCCACGGCAATAAGCCCGTTGATATTGAGGTTATAAGGAATGGGCAGACCCTCACTCTTAAGGGCGTCACTTTCCCAATACTAAAGTCGCAGGGTCAAGAGTTCGGCACTATGGATTTCAAGGTTTACGCGATAGAAAAGAGCTTCGGTAATTTTCTACCGATAGCCGTACGTAAATCGGTGCTGGTTATGCGTACCTGCTGGGAGTCGATTTTTGACCTTATCAGCGGCAGATACTCTCTGTCTGCGGTATCAGGCCCCGTCGGCATATCCTCTGCAATAGGTGACGCCGCAAAGGCGGGTCCTGCGTCACTGCTAAATATAACCTTGCTTATCAGCATGAACCTAGGCTTTATGAATCTTTTGCCGATACCCGCGCTTGACGGCGGCAGACTGATAACTATAATTATTGAAATGATAACGAGAAAAAAGTTGCCCACGAAAATTGAGGGTATAATCAACGCTGTCGGGCTTTGCCTTTTGCTCGGGCTATCGTTTGTCATTATGATAAAGGACGTTGTACAGCTTATATTCTAAAGAAACGGAATGACGGCTATGCTTGATTTTGAAAGAAGAAAAACTAAAACGGTAAGGGTCGGTGCGGTAGAGCTCGGCGGTAAGTGCGATATTGCCGTGCAGTCTATGACAAATACCGACACTCACGATAAAGAGGCAACCCTTAAGCAGGTGCGTGAGCTTGAGGCGGCAGGGTGCGATATCGTGCGTATTACCGCACCCACGCTCGAGTCGTGCGATACCTTTGCCTATCTTAAGGCCGAGGGTGTCCGCGTGCCCCTCGTTGCTGATATACATTTTAACTACGAGATTGCTCTTGCCGCAGTTAAAGCAGGAGCTGATAAAATAAGAATTAACCCGGGTAATATCGGAGATAGGGAAAAAATACGCGCGGTTGTCCACGCATGTGCCTGCCGCGGAGTGCCGATACGGATTGGTGTGAACTCGGGCTCGCTTGAGAAGCATATACTTGAAAAATACTCTCACCCGTGTGCTGAGGCGCTTGCAGAGAGCGCGCTATACCACGCAGGCCTCTTAGAGGAGCTTGGCTTTTACGATATAGTCCTTTCGGTAAAGGCATCAAACGTGCCAGAAATGATTAAGGCTAACAGAATTCTTGCCGAGCGTACAAGCTATCCCTTACATCTTGGGGTAACAGAGGCGGGCGGCGGCGAGAGTGCCGTTGTAAAAAGTGCCGTTGGTATAGGTGCTCTTCTTTCAGAGGGGATAGGCGACACTGTAAGAGTATCGCTTACCGATAACCCTGTAGCTGAGGTTGCGGCCGCAAGGGAGATACTTAAGGCGCTTAATCTCTCTAAAAACCCAGGTATGGATATTATTGCTTGCCCTACCTGCGGCAGAACGCGCATATCACTTATAGATATGCTCTCAGAGTTTAAGGTAAGGGTAAAGCGCGAGGGGCTTGACAGTCTTAACCTAAAGGTTGCGCTTATGGGCTGTGCGGTTAACGGCCCGGGTGAAGCGCGCGAGGCCGACCTCGGTATTGCAGGCGGTGACGGCTGCGGGCTTTTATTCTCACACGGTGAAATCCTTCGTAAGGTACCCGAAGAGAGGCTGCTTGACGAGTTGGTTTCGGAAATTAAGAAATACAGAAAATAAAGGAAAGGGAAAGCAGGAGTGGATAAAAGAGGCTTTTTCGATATCTTCAAAAGATATAACCCCACAAGTGAAAAGCGCGAGCTTCTATCAAGCGCTAAGGACGCAAGCTTTAAGTATAAGCAGAATCCTATGCAGGTAGAGGTTGAGCTGTATTTTGATAAGCATTATCCTGCTATCACCCTTTACGAGATAGAGGACGAGTGCCGCACGCTTTACGAGGCGGCAAGCTTTAAGATTATACCCCATTTTCCCGAGAGTGAATTTAACCTTTCAAGGTTTGACGAGATATGCTATGAGGCGGCGCTGTGCGGTGCGGTAACACACGGCTTTTTCTCAAACGCTACCTACAGTGACGACGGTGTGTCGATAAAAATAGCTATTCCGTTTTACGAGGCAGGCATAGAGTTTGTCCGCACCTCGGGCGCAGAGGATATTCTATCAAGAATACTGAAGAGTAGATACGGTGTTGAAAGAAAAATAGAGATAACCTCGGGCAGCGGTGCAGAGCAGTATGAGAGCGCGATGCAGGAGCGCAGGCGCGAGATACTTGAAAGCGTTGAGAGGGAAAACCGCGAGCGCGCAGCACGTGAGCGTGCCGAAAGCATAAAGCAGGCCGAGGCGGCCGCAAGGCAGAGCGACCCTCACTACGACTTTGAGGCAAGGGCGGGTATTTCCTCGCTTGCAGGCAGAAATGAAACGCTCGGCGGCGGCAAATTCCGAATGGGCGCAACTACTTATATTACCGACGAATGTGAGCTTTTATGGGGCGAGGACTTCGGTATTTCCGAGCCTACACCGCTCTCAGCAACAGAGCGCGCGGGCGGAAGCACGGTATTTCTCGGTACGGTTTTTGAGAAGACTATTAAGGAAACCCGCTCGGGTGATAAATTTAACGTTAGTATAGGTATATCCGACGGTGCGTGCGCATCTTATATAAGAGCGGTTCTCACACCCGAAGAAACAGATTTTGCAAAAGGACTTGGAAAGGGCACGCATATTGCCGTTTTTGGCAGAATAAGGCGCGATAAATTTGATAACGAGCCATTTATCTTACCTCGCGGAATTAAAAAGATAAGCATTACTCAGCGTATGGACGGTGCTGAGCAAAAGCGCGTTGAGCTGCATTTACATACCAATATGTCCTCAATGGACGCGATAATAACGCCTGAGGAGCTTGTCAGCACGGCAATCCGCTGGGGACACTCGGCTATAGCAGTCACCGACCACGGCAACGTGCAAGCCTTCCCCGAGGTTATGCTTGCAGTTGAAAAGGCCGCAAAGTCGGGCCACGACCTGAAAATCCTTTACGGTATGGAGGCTTATTTTGTAAACGATACCGCAAAGTGCGTTTTCGGTAACAAATACCCTGCCTTTAAGGACGAAATGACCGTTTTTGATATTGAAACTACGGGTCTTGACAACCGTTCGTGTAAGATTATCGAAATCGGTGCGGTTAAAATACGCAACGGGCAAATTATCGACACTATGGATATATTCGTCGACCCCGAGTGCCCGATACCCGAGGAAATTACCAGGCTTACCTCAATTACCGACGATATGGTAAAGGGTCAAATGAAGGAGCGCGAGGCAATAGAAGCCTTTCTTGCCTTTGCAGGGGATACTATGCTTATTGCGCATAACGCAAACTTTGACGTGGGCTTTGTGCGTATCGCGGCAGAGAGGTGCGGTATTCCTTTCGACTATACCTATCTCGATACGCTCGGGTTGTCTAAATATGTAAACTCTAATTTACGTCAGCATAACCTTGCCGCTATAGCAAAGCATTATGAGCTTGAGGATTTTCACCACCATAGGGCTAGTGACGACGCGGCAACTCTTGCTAAGATTTTTATAAAAATGCTCCAGCTTCTCGTAAGCGAGGGTGTAACGAACTTTAACGAGATGCTCGATGCTATGAGCGAAAAAACCGACCCCTTGAAGCTTGACGCATATCACATGATAATCTTTGCCAAGAACAAGACCGGTCTTAAAAACCTCTATAGGCTTATCTCAATGAGCTATCTTCAGTATTACGGCGGCAGAAGAAAAAAATCGCCGAGAATACCCAAGAGTGTGCTTGAACAGTACAGAGAGGGTCTTATTATAGGCTCTGCTTGCGAGGCGGGTGAGCTTTACCGCGCTATACTTAAGGGTCAAAGCGAGGCTGATATAGAGGAGATTGCGTCGTTTTACGATTATCTTGAAATTCAGCCGCTTGACAACAACCGCTTCTTAATTTCAGAGGGCGAGGTTGCAAATGAAGAGCGCCTTCGTGAGATAAACAGAAAAATATACGAGCTCGGTAAAAAGCTCGGTAAGCCCGTATGCGCTACGTGTGACGCGCATTTTGTGAATGAAGAGGACGAGATTTACAGGCGTATTCTGCTTGCGGGTATGAAGTTCCCGGATGCGGACAAGCCGACCCCGATTTATCTGCGCACAACCGACGAGATGCTCGCGGAGTTCTCGTATTTCGGTGAGGAGATAGCAAGAGAGCTTGTTATTGAAAACCCGAATAAAATTGCAAATATGTGCGAGAAAATCCGCCCGATTCCCGAGGGTAGATATGACCCCGTTGTACCCGGTGCTGAAGAGGAGCTTTCAGAGTCCTGCTGGCGCCGTGCGCACGATTGGTACGGTGAGAAGCTGCCCGAAATAGTTGAAAATAGACTTAATAAGGAGCTTACCTCAATTATAAATAACGGCTTTGCGGGTCTTTATATGATTTCTGTAAAGCTCGTTGCATATTCTGAGAGCTTAGGCTACCTCGTTGGCTCGCGTGGCTCGGTAGGCTCGTCGCTTGTTGCCACAATGTCGGGTATCTCAGAGGTTAACCCCCTGCCGCCTCACTACAGGTGCTTAAAATGTAAGCACAGTGAGTTTATAACAGACGGCTCTGTCGGCTCTGGCTTTGACCTTGACGATAAGAGATGCCCCGTCTGCGGTGAGTGGATGTATCAGGACGGCCAGGATATACCGTTTGAAACCTTCCTTGGCTTTAAGGGTGATAAATCGCCCGATATAGACCTTAATTTCTCGGGTGACGTGCAGGGAATGGTGCATAAATACACCGAGGAGCTCTTTGGTGAGGGTCACGTTTTCCGTGCGGGCACAATAGGCACGCTTGCAGACAAGACTGCGTGGGGATACATAAACAAATATCTTGAAGAGCGCAAAATTAAAATTCCAAAGGCCGAGATTTCGCACATGGTTACAAAGCTTGTAGGTATAAAGCGCACAACCGGTCAGCACCCCGGCGGAATTATAGTTGTGCCTATGGAGTATGAGATTTATGATTTCACACCCGTACAGCACCCCGCAGACGACCCTAACGCAGGCACTGTAACCACACACTTCCAGTTCTCATATCTTCACGATACGATACTTAAGCTTGACGAGCTTGGCCACGATATGCCGACAAAGTATAAGATGCTCGAAAAGTATACGGGCACAAGCGTTCTTGACGTTAAAATGAACGATAAGTCGGTTTACGAGCTTTTTGCTTCGACGAGACCTCTTAAAATTATGCCCGAGGATATAGGCGGGTGTCTTCTCGGCACCTACGGCATACCCGAGATGGGTACTAAGTTTATTCAGCAGGTTTTGCTTGATGCCAAGCCTAAGAATTTCGCTGACCTTTTACAGATATCGGGTCTTACACACGGTACTGACGTATGGCTCGGCAACGCGCAGGAGCTTATCAAGAATGGAACCTGTACGATTTCCGAGGTTGTGGGTACGCGTGACGGTATAATGCTATACCTTATCGGCCGCGGGCTTGACGACTCTACCTCGTTTGCCATTATGGAGAGCGTAAGAAAGGGTAAGGGACTGAAGCCCGAGTGGGAAAAGACTATGCTTGAGCACGGTGTGCCCGAGTGGTATATCTGGTCGTGTAAAAAGATAAAATATATGTTCCCGAAGGCACACGCCGCGGCTTACGATATGTCGGCAATACGCCTTGGCTGGTATAAAATATATTATCCTATGGAGTTTTACGCCGCGTTCCTTACGGTTGCCCCCGGCGGCTTTGATGCTGAGATAGTTGCAGGCGGCTATAACACTGTAAACTCGGTTATTTCAGAGCTTGAGAGTAAGGGTAACGAGGCTACGCAAAAGGAGAACGAGCAGCTTGCAACGCTATACCTTGTAAGAGAGGCGATGGCGCGCGGAGTGCAGTTTATGAACGTTGACCTTTTGCGCTCAGATGCAACGGCATTCTTACCCGAGGACGGCAAAATCCGTATGCCGTTTAACTCACTTTCAGGTCTTGGTGACACTGCCGCACAAAAAATAATAGAGGCCAGGGATAAATATGACCTCTATTCGATTGAAGAGCTCCGCTTGCGTACCGGTATTACAAAGGCGGTCGTAGAGATTCTCAAGCGCAACCACGTGCTTGACGGCCTTACCGAAACTAACCAGTTCTCCCTATTTTAATTTATAAATAAAAGCAGCAAAAGCAGTATAGCACATTCTCTGTCGCCGTCAGAGGTAAAGAACAGAAAGGCGGCAGTGGCTATAATCAGTATCTCCTCAGTGCCGATTTTAGGCATGCCGAACGTGCCGTTGCCCAAAAATCCGCCCAAAACACCCTTTAACATGGGGGACGAGAAGAGATTGCCGAAGAGCCCTGCGCTCACACTGTCGTTTGGCTTTGCGGGCGAGCTTTGCTCGGGTGTATTCACACACGGCTCGGTATGTATATTCTCTTGCAGTGCCGTTCCCGAATAACCCTCGGGCACGCGCAATATTTCCGCTTCGTCGTTATAGCTTCGTGTATACATATCACTTGCTCCTGACCATATCGAGTATTTCGACAATGGACATCATTGAGTCTATAGCGCGCGAGCGCTCGTCCTTGAGGTACGGCTTCATAGCGTATAAGAGATGCTTTCTTTTTTCGCTTTTTGAGGTTGCGGGAGTAATGCTTGCAGGCGCACTCTCAGCCTGCTCTTCTACAGATACAGCTACAGGTGCTTCGGGTTCTGTTTTTTCGGCGTCATTCTTTACAAGGGCTGAGATTTCGGCAATCAGAGAGGGATTTTCCATAATCAGGCTAACAATTTTCGATAAATCGGGAGTATCGCTCATTTTCCTGCTCTCCTTTTATAGTCGTTAATCATTTTAACTGCGTCGCTCATACTAAGCTTCAATTCACCCGATACCGCACTGCGCAGCTTTTGCATTTCACACTCACTAGGTGTGCCCTCGGGTAGCGTAAAGCCGTAGCTCTTTGCTATTTTGCGTACCTCGCACCACAGTTCATTATCGGGCAGTGCGGTAAGCGCTGTGAGTTTTTCCTTATCAATTTTCATAAGCTCTCCTTAATCTGGATTAGAGTTTTACCTCTTTCAGTGTTATTCTATGCCAAACGGAGAGTTTGTGTGTTGCATATTTTTTGAAAGGAGTGGCTAAAATGCCCCCATATCAGCGAAAACACTTAAACGACGGTATTGAAAAGCCGAAGAGCTTAAAGGACGTACCGCGATATCTGTTAAGAAAGGTCACTGGATTTCTGACACGACTATTCTACATAGTTAAGCTTGTTTGGCAGTCAGCGCCCTTAATGTTGATTTTTATGGCAATTCTTTGCCTTTGTGACGGTTTTTTGCCCGTCATAGGTGCATATATATCAAAGGATTTGCTTAACAAAATAGCAGAGCTTATCTCGGCGCGTGCAAATAATACGATTTCAGAGGATTTGTTTACAGCACTTTCACCTCTTGTATTTCTTTTTGTGCTGAACATTATTTATCTCTTTGCAAGAAAAGTTCTTAGTCGCCTTAACGGTATGGTAACAGGCATTTCGGGCGAGCTTGTCGTTAACCATATTAAAATGATGATTATCGGCAAGGCAAAGGAGATAGACCTCGAATCGTTTGATAACCCCGAGTTTTATGAAAAGCTTGAAAATGCCAACAGAGAGGCAGGTATGCGGCCTATAGGCATACTTACCGCGACCTTTAACGTTATAAGCGCGGTTATCAGCTCGGTATCCTTTATCGTAGTGCTTGCAACAATGAGCCCTTGGGCACCGATTGTTATTATTGCGGCCTCTGTTCCCGGTGCTATAGTTAATTATATGTACCGTCACCGTAATTTCCGATATATGCGCTTTCATTCAAAGGAAAGGCGCGAAATGAATTATTACTCGGGTCTGCTCGTTAACAAGGACAGAGTAAAGGAAATTAAGCTCCTTGGTCTTGGTGAAACCTTTATATCTAAATACAAGGCAGTTTTTCAAAAGTATTACCGAGGGTTAAAGTCCCTCATAATCAAAGAGGGCGTTACGCAAATAATCATAGGTGTAATATCGGGTATTGCCAACGGCGCAATTCTGGTTTACGTTGCGTATAACGTCATATACAAAAACGGCTTGATTGGTGATTACTCTCTTTATTCGGGCGCGCTCACCTCAATTGCAGGCTACGTTACAACGCTGCTTACCGCAACTGCAACGATATACGAGGGCACGCTGTTTATAGATAATATGATTACCTTTATGAAGGAAGAGGCACACGTTGTTCCTTCTGTAGAGGAGCCGCTTGTTCCTGCACGCGGAATTGCACACAAAATTGAGTTTAAGCACGTGTCCTTCCGTTATCCGGGCACTGAGCGTTACGTTCTAAAGGATATTAACTTTGTTCTTGAGGGAACGGACTCTGCGGTTCTTGTCGGTCTTAACGGCGCAGGTAAAACCACGCTTATTAAGCTTTTAACAAGACTGTATGACCCAAACGAGGGTGAAATTCTTCTTGATGGGCATAACCTTAAAGAGTATGACGTTGCCGAGCTGCATTCAATATTCGGTATCATATTCCAGGATTTTGGCCAGTATGCCGATACACTTAGTGAGAATATTAGATTTGGTGACGTAAACACCGAATACAGTGCCGAGTCGATAGAAAAAGCTGCTGAGCTTGGCGGTGTTATGAGTTATATTGATACCTTGCCCGCGGGATTTGACACACCTCTTACACGTGTTTTTGAGGAGAACGGTATTGAGCTTTCGGGCGGTCAATGGCAAAAGCTTGCTATATCACGTGCATTCTACAAGGACTCCGAGGTGCTGATTCTTGACGAGCCTACCTCGTCGCTCGACGCGCTTGCAGAGCAGGAGGTTTATAATAAGTTTGCAGGCCTTGCAAAAAACAGAATTACACTCTTTGTTTCTCATAGGCTTTCAAGCGCAGTTACCGCAACGAAAATCATTGTAATTGATAACGGTACTGTGGCAGAGCTCGGCAACCACGAGGAGCTTATGGCAAAGCGCGGTATATATCACTATCTGTTTACTACACAGGCAAAGAGATACACCTCAGAATACAGTCAAAATATCTGATTAAAAAAAAGGACTCGTGTGAACTGCTTGGGGTTCACTTCATTTGAGTCCTTTTTGTTTTATTTAAGCTGCGCCCACCCCGCCCATTTCTTTAAAATAATGAGAGCCGAGGATTTCGTAATGCACAGAGTCAACTATCTGCTTTAGTGTTTTCCTGTCAAACGGTGAGGATAATCCTACGGCTGCAAGCTCCTCTTGAAATGTAAGATGGTTATCGCTATCTCTTGTCAAAAGTTCAATGTATATATCCATAGATAAGCCTTGCTCCACGTTTTCCTTAAAGAAGATTTCAAGGCTTGTTATTTGTGATGTGCAGTAGGACTGAACGTAATGAGGATAAACTACGGTATGCTGTATAAGCATATCGCCAAAGTCATTGTAAAACGCCTTGCCGAAAATCATTTCAGACGCTTTCATAACGGCATTATTGAGGTTTTTCTCGGTTATCTCGTCATATTCAAGCTCATATACCAGATGCTCAAATGCCGAAAATAAACCTTGAGTAAGAAGAACGTCAAGCGACGAGTACATCTGGTAATATTCAAGAAAGCGTACGTCCTCCTTTGGAAGAATTGCTGATAGCCGATTCACGGTCAAAAGCTCCATTGTCTGAGAAGAAACCTCGGATAAATCAAGCGACTGGTTCGTGCCGCCGTTTAAATAACCGTCAAGGAAGTGCCCGTATTCGTGGGAGAGAGTCAGATAGTCGGTTATGTTCTCGCCCACTGTCATAAACAAAAACGGTGCATCAATACCTTCGATATATGCTGTAAATGCGCCGCCATATCTGCCCGTGTCAGCTATGCCGATGTCGTATAAGCCGCAATCCAGCATATATGAATACGCCTCGACGGTGCTTCCGCCAAGCTCACTGTAAAGCTCGTAAAGGTTGTTAACGGTGAGGTAATATGGGCTCTCTTTTGGAGCTTTATTGTAAAAATAACTGCGAAAGGCGCGCTCGTAGAGTGTCAGGTAAACGGGGTAAACGGTGTCTTTTATACTACTGAGCAGTGACAGCATATCCTCGCTTGTGTAATCATAGCTCATAGCCGAGTATGCGTAATCGGTGTAGCTCTCAAGCCCCATCTCGTCGGCAATAAGTCTGCGCGTTTTAACAAGCTCAAGAAAAATCGGGCACCGGCTTTCCATCAGTGTATTGTAAAGTAAGGTGTAGCACTCCTCTTCGGCAGTAGCGTATTCTTCACTGTCAATACCGTATGTTCGCGCGATTTTTTTCAAAATTCCCTCGTAGGTGTCAGTTATATTCATATAGGTAAAGGTAACAGTCGACTCGGATATTTTCATATATTCAGCCTCAAGGCTTGCCTCGGTCTGCATAAGTGAGATAATTCTCTCGTTATAAACACCGCCGTCAATGTATTCGAAAAGTGAGTAGCCGAAATACTCGTTCTCATATCTCCCCCTTTCTCCGGACCGGGCACACGCCGCAAATAAATCCTCAAGCGCCTTGCTGAAGGTGGGGTAGCTTGCCGACATATAATCGTACTCAGCCGACCAAAATTCGTCTATTGAATTGCGCATATAATTTATTTCGGCAAGAGTATACATCGTGTTTACGTCGTTGCAGCCACCCTCGGCTGATTTTATAAGTGCAAGCCCGTCTTGGAACAGCGCGCCGCCCTGTATTTGTGCTGCTACATCCTTAATGTTCTTTGCTACAGCCTCTACGTCGGGTCTATTATACTGCACATCAGCAAAGTATGCAAATGGGCGCGAGTAAGACTCTCTCCCGGGCTTATTTATCCCGTTTTTGTCGGGTAATGGCGGAAAACTATCTTTTGCTTCGGTACAGGAGGATAAAAGTGATACGCTTGATAAAGCTATACACAGAGCTATAATCAAGCAAGCGGTTTTTTTCATAAATTCACCTGTTTTAGAGTTTATATATTTATTTTATTACATTTTACGGCTGTCCATAAATAAAAATTGTTAAATCATTTGAAAAGAAAATGTTAACAAAAAAGGCAAAGCTGACATCAAAGCTCTGCCTTAAATTTTTATCTATTTCCCAGCGCCGCCGCACCTACAATCCCTGCGTCGTTGCCGAGAGCTGCTATTGCCAAGTGTGTTTTGTGCTGTGCATCTCGGGTGTATTGGTCGCGTGACACAAGCTTGCATAGCGGGCGCATAAGGGTATCTCCCTCACCGCATACACCGCCGCCTATAGCAAGCACCTCGGGCTGAAATATGTTAATCATATTGGTAATGCCGTCTGCCAGAGCACTGATGTAATCGTCAATAATTTGACTTGCATATTTGTCACCGCGCTTCATTGCGTTAAATGCAGTGCGTGCTGTAACGTGCCCCTCGTTTTTCTCCTCGTCAATCAGCAAAGAGGGAATACCCTTAAGCTTAAGCTCGTATATTTTTTCTTCGGTAATCTTTGCAAGGGCAGAAGCAGAGGCATACGCCTCAAAGCAACCGCGTCTGCCGCAGGTGCACTGTCTGCCACGAGATACAATTACAGTGTGGCCAAGCTCAGCACCAAAGGAATTAACACCGCCCTCGTAGATTTTTCCGTTAATAACAACTCCGCCGCCAACACCTGTGCCAAGCGTTATCATAACAAGGCTATCTTTTCCTTTACCCACGCCGGCTATTGCCTCTCCGAGCGCAGCGGCATTCGCATCATTTGCTATATAAACGGAAGTGTTACCGAAATATTGCTTAAAAACCTCTACAATGGGGAAATCCTTAATTTTTATGTTATTAGAGTATTCTATAACGCCCGTGCGTGAGTTGATTGTGCCCGGTGCGGCAATGCCAACGTACTCAATTTTTTCCTTTGCTACACCAAGCTTTGTAATAAGACTCTCTGTAAGCTCAGCCATATCCTTAACGATAAGCTCTGCGTTGCGCTTTGCAAGCGTGGGTGTAGATGCCTTGGCAAGAATTTTGTAATCCGTGTCGCAAATTCCTACCGCAATATTTGTGCCGCCAAGGTCTATTCCAATTCTGTACATAACTAAATCCCCCAAAAATTAGCCTTGTTTTTCTCTATTTTATCAAGGTAAACACAAAAAAGCAAGGGTACTAATACATTATTGGTAAAAATAATTTAAAATATTTTGCTATTTTTAAAGCAGAGCGCTTTACATTTATGTGTTCGTTCACATAAAATTAACATTTAAACTAAAACTAAGTTATATAAATATATTGAAAAATCGACAAAAATGGTATACAATAAATCGGTGAGTAAAAAACGGCATATTTATGTGCTAAACCAGTAACCGAAAAAGCAAAAGGAAAACAGAAAAATGGCAAGATTTGTTTATGCAGACAATGCGGCAACAACTCCCATAAGCAAAGAGGTGCTTGAGGCTATGCAGCCGGCTCTTTCCACTGCGTGGGGCAACCCTTCAAGCCAGCACGCAAAGGGATATGAGGCAAAGGCGCTTGTTGACGGTGCAAGAGAGAAAATTGCGCGCGTATTTAACTGTCTGTCAAGCGAGATATATTTTACGTCCTGCGGCACTGAGGCTGATAACTGGGCGATAAAGGGCGCAGCTTACAGAATGCGTGAGAAAAAGGGAAGAACGCACATTGTAACCACAAAAATTGAGCACCACGCTGTGCTTTATACTTGTGAGGCGCTTGAGCGCGAGGGCTTTACTGTTACCTACGTAGACGTTGACGAGAACGGTGTTGTAAGGCTTGACAAGCTTTGCGAGGCGGTAACAGAAAACACTGCGGTTGTTGCTGTGATGTATGCGAATAATGAAATCGGTACGATTGAGCCTATTGAAGAGGTTGTAAGGATTGCACACGATAAGGGTGCGCTTGTATTTACCGATGCCGTGCAGGCTGTAGGAAACGTTGATATTGACCTATCAAAAATCAAGGTCGATATGCTTGCTCTTTCGGGTCATAAAATACACGCCCCCAAGGGTATAGGTATGCTCTTTATAAGAAAGGGTGTGCTTATAAATAACCTTATAGACGGCGGCGGTCAGGAGCGCAGAAAGCGCGGCGGTACAGAAAACGTGCCGTATATTGTCGGTCTTGCAAAGGCTCTTGAGGTTGCTAAGGAAAAGCTCGAAGATATACCCCGTGTTGCAAAAATGAGGGATAAACTCATAAATGAGCTTACAAAAGTACCTTATTCCAAGCTTAACGGTCATCCGACAGAGAGGCTTTGCGGTAACGTAAACGTGGGCTTTGAGTTTATAGAGGGTGAGAGTATACTTATGTGGCTTGATATGGCAGGCATTTGTGCATCAACAGGCTCGGCATGCTCTTCAGCATCTCTTGATGCATCGCACGTTCTTCTCGCTATCGGAGTCCCGCACGAGCGCGCTCACGGTTCAATAAGACTTTCGATATCCCACGATACTACGGATGAGGATATTGATTATATTATCGAAAAGCTTCCCCCGATTGTTGAAAGGCTCAGAAAAATGAGCCCGCTTTGGGAAGAGGTTGAAAAGGCAAATAAAACGGAGGAATAAAATATGCAGTACAGTGAAAAGGTAATGGACCATTTTACCAACCCCAGGAACGTTGGTGAGATTGAAGATGCTAACGGCGTAGGAATGGTAGGTAACGCAAAATGTGGCGATATAATGAAAATCTATCTCAAGATAGACGATAACGACGTTATTACCGACTGCAAGTTTAAAACGTTCGGCTGCGGTGCCGCTATAGCTACCTCGTCAATGGCAACCGAGCTTATTAAGGGTCACACGGTGAAAGAGGCTCTTAAGCTTACCAATGACGTTGTTGTAGAGGCGCTTGAGGGTCTGCCGCCTGTAAAGGTACATTGCTCTGTTCTTGCTGAGGAAGCGGTTAAGTACGCTGTTGCCGACTATTATAGCAAAATCGGCAGAGAGATAGATTTTGAGCTTCCTAAGGAAGAGGACGAAGAGTAAGTAATGAAAATACTGCTTGGAATGAGTGGCGGCTTTGACAGTACCTATTCTGCGGTTAAGCTTTTAGAAGAGGGGCATTCTGTTGAGGGCGCCATACTCGTTATGCACGAGTATACAGATGTGGATTCGGCACGCACAGCTTGTGAAAAACTTGGGATACCCCTACACGTTATAGACTGTAAGGCAGAGTTTGAGACTATCGTTAAATCAAACTTTGTAAATGAGTATAAAAATGCCAGAACCCCCAACCCGTGTATCATTTGCAACAGGGAAATTAAGTTTAAATATCTCTATGAGTACGCAATGTCGCATGGTTTCAACAGGATTGCAACGGGTCATTACGCAAAAATTTCCGAAAGAGAAATTGACGGCAAGAAGAGATATACCCTTATTCCTGCTGCCGATACGAAAAAGGACCAGAGCTATATGCTCTCACGCCTTGACGAGAAAATTCTCTCTGTGCTCATTTTTCCTCTTGCAAACGAGGTCAAGGAGGAATTAAGGGCACGCGTCAGCGCAACCGATATGCCGCATAAATCTAAAAAGGACAGTGTGGAAATATGCTTTATTCCCGATAACGATTACGTCGGATACATAGAAGAAAGGGCAGGCAAGTTCCCTATAGGCGACTTTATTGACGGGGAGGGCAGAGTAATCGGCCAGCATAAGGGGATTATCCACTATACTGTCGGTCAACGCAAGGGGCTTGGCATATCACTTGGTAAAAGAGCTTTTGTATCAGAAATAAATGACAAAGACAACACGGTAAGGCTTTCTGAAAACGCCCGCACGGATAAATCCTGCACTCTAAGCTCTGTTGTATATATGGGGCATGACGGATTAAAGATAGGGCAAGAAATACGTGCAAGTGTTAAGGTAAGATATACTAAGGATAGCGAGCCGGCAAACATAAGATGCACCGAAGAGGGCAGGTTGGAGATAATTTTTGATTCTCCCATCGGCTTTATAACTCCCGGTCAGACGGCCGTTATATACCTTGACGGAGCCGTTTTTGCCAGTGGATTTATAGACTGAATACAGTATAAGGTAAAATCTTAAAACAGAAAAAAGACCGTATTTCTAATATATTAGAGGCTATTTAGCTGAACTTTAACAAAAGGTTCGGTTATGGTAGCCCCTTTTATTTTTGCGTTACTTTCTGCGGTCTAGGTAAAATAGTGTAAAAAATAATCATTTCTACCTAAATAAGCGAGTTGCTTGCTTGTAAACTACGAAATTTACGGTGTAGAAATTATTTATCATTTTTTGTATAGTTTACACAAAAATTAACACAAGAGAATAAGAGCAGTAAAATAATGCAATTTACCAAGAAAAAAGTAAAGAACATTTACATTTAGTGAGCAATAACAGCTAAAATGTCTTGTAAATACAAGAAATATATGTAAAAATAAATTACAATTTGTCATATTTATGATAAGGACTTTTAAAAGCATGCAAACAAGTATTTACATTTGTGAAAAAAACCTAGATTTTCTTTTTTTTTCTTATGTTTTTGAGCACGTATACATCATTTTTATTTTGTTGACTTTCTTTATTTATTATGTTATACTTTTTTCGTTAAAATCTATGTATTTTGCTTGTGCGATACTATCACCCTGCTGTCTAAACACGAGCACAGGCCGCAGAGTGATAATATCGCTTGGCTTTTTAAGGACTTTATGCCCATGCCCTAAAGCAAAATCTGGATTTCGCAAATTTTATTTGGAGGAATCGCATCATGAAGAAAAAAATGTTAGAGAGAGTAATTTGCTTTCTGCTCTCTGTAACTCTTCTGGCAGGTTCAATTGGCCTTTCTGCCTCTGCTGCATCCCTTAAAGTTCCTACCGAGGGTGAAAAGCATAAGTATAATGCTTCAACTCTTGACGAGATGAAAGACCTCGTAGGTACCTTGTCGTACGCAGAGTATTTGGCTAATTTCGGCTCTGAACGCAGGGACGGCTTGTCTGAAATTCCCGTTGACATCAAGGACATAAACGATGCTCCTGATGACGGGTTAAACGGCAAGCTTGTTTCGGAGAGCACAATCTGTCAGGAATCAATGCTGGAGAACCCCGAGCTTTGGGAAAACTTCGGCAGCATAAACGCTTCCGAATCGGTATATCTTTCCTCTCAGGGTTACGTTACCTGGCAGGTTGATATCAAGGAGCACGAGGCAGGTCTTTATTACCTAAAGATTGAGTATTTCACTCCCGAAACCAGCGAGAGCAGTATCTCCTCAATTGAGCGCAAGCTGAAAATTGACGATAAGATACCGTTCGACGAGGTTGGAACTATTAGGTTTGATAAGAACTGGAAGTATGACAATATTTCTACGGAAACCTTTGACGTTCCGTCAGAGAAGGACGATTATTTCGTTACTTATGAAAAGACCGATAGCGCTTATAAGCGTATCACGACGAGCATTGTAAACGGTGTCAAGACTGTTACCACCTATACCATATCGCAGGATATAAACGGTAACTCAATGTCACCCTCACCGGACTCATTGCCCTCTTGGAACACTACTTATATTAAGGATAACACCGGATATTACAGCGGATATTTCAATTTCTATTTCTCATACGGCTCTCATACGATTACATTTGAGGCTCAGCGTGAGCCTGTGATTATCAAGTCGATTACCCTTGTTCCTGCGGACGAGAATAATGAAATTCCCGGCTACAGAGATGTGTTGAACGATTATAAGGCTAACGGCTATAAGCCTGCAGTCGGTGGTAGCGTTATTGAGATACAGGCGGAGTTCCCCGACCTTGTGTCTGACTCCTCTGTTGCGCCTACCAATGATAACTCGTCTGCAGTGAATACTCCCGTTTCCTCAAATTCACAGCTTTATAATGTAATAGGTGAAAACAGCTATAGCTCGGTAGGTCAGTGGGCGGCATATAAATTCTCGGTAACCGAGGACGGTCTTTATAACCTCGGTATGCGATTTAATCAGAGCACACTTCAGGGTATGTTCGTATGCCGTACAATCAAGCTTTCCGGCGGTCACTACGGAGAATCTCCCGTAGTTCCGTTTGCAGAGGCGTATAATACCACCTTTAATTACAATAAGAACTGGCAGTCGGAGTACCTCGGCGCTGACGTAGACCGTATTGCTGAGGACGGCACCGTAACCTCTCAAAGGGAAGACTTTCTCTTCTACTTTGAAGCAGGTAAAGAATACACGCTGTACCTTGAGTGCTCGCTCGGTACACTGAAAAATTACATACAGAAGGTTGAAGCCTCGCTTTCTGAAATAAACGCCTGCTACTTGCGTATTCTGCAGTTGACAGGTACAGAGCCCGATAAATACCGTGATTACGGCTTTGTCCAAGTAATGCCTGACGTTCTTGTAACTCTTCTTGAGGAAGCTGTAAAGCTTCTTGAGGTAAAAGAGGGCCTTGAGGTTCTTTGTGGCACTAACGGCTCACATATTGCAACGCTTGAAACTGTAGCGGTTCTTCTTAACACTATGGGTAAGGACAACGGTGATAATATAGCCGCAAACCTTTCTCAGCTTAAATCCCACCTCGGTACACTCGGTACCTGGATTAACAGCTCAAAGCTCGGCAGTATGAAGGTTGACTCAATCTGGGTTGTTCCTGCAAAGGAGAAGGACGGTGCCTATACTACCGATAAGGATATCTTGCCCAGAGCAAACGCTAACTTCTTCCAGACATGCTGGCATGAGGTTAAGTCTTTCATTAGCTCATTCTTTGTAAAATACGACCAGATGGGTGTTACCACCAAGATTGACAAGGACCATGAAAATAAAATTGACGTTTGGCTTGCAACCGGTCGTGACCAGTCGCAGATTTGGCGTACAATGATTGACGAGCACACTCGCGAGGGCTTTACGTACAACACGGGTGCTGCAGTAAGCCTAAAGCTTGTCACTGCAAATACACTTCTGCCTTCCATTCTTTCGGGTAACGGTCCTGATGTTTATATAGGTCTTGGCTCTGCTGACGTTATAAATTATGCTATACGTAATGCTATCGTTGGTATAGGCGGTCAGAGCTCTGACGAAATATTTAACACGGAGCGCTATACATACCGTGATAAGGAAGGTAACTACACCACTACCACACAGTACAAGGGTGAAGAAAACCTTACCTTTAAGACCGAAAAATTCGAAGACGTAGTTGCTAAGAATTTTGCTCCCGCAGCTATGGATACCGTAACGCTTCTCGACACTACCTACGGTATTCCCACCAGTATGGGATTTGCAATGATGTTCTACCGTATGGACGTTCTTGCAGACCTCGGTGTTGAAGTGCCGGAGTCATGGGACCAGATGCTTTCTGTTCTCCCTGTTTTGCAGAGCAACAATATGTCAATCGGCGTATCATACATTTCGGCTCTTGACTTTATGATTTACCAGATGGGCGGTAATATGTGGAAATATACCGACTCAACAAAATATTCCTCCGAGTATGCAGGTGCAAGGATAGACCTTGATTCGGATATTGCCCTTAAGGCATTTAAGTTTACCTGTCGCTTGTATACAGACTATTCATTCCCCGTAACCTTTGATGCGGCTAACCGTTTCAGAACGGGTGAAATTCCGATTATCGTAAGTGACTATGCTTCACTTTATAACACTCTTAAGGTTTATGCAACGGAAATTGAGGGACTTTGGGAATTTTGTTCACTCCCCGGTCTGAAAAGAGCTGACGGTACCTTCAACTACGATTCTCTTGCAACTGTTACCGCCACTGTAATTCTTCACGGATGTGACAACCTTGTTGCAGCATGGCAGTTTACTCAGTGGCAGACAGGTGAGAACGCCCAGTCTAAATACGGTAACAAAATGGTCGCGCTTATAGGTCCTTCGGCTAAGTATGAAACTGCTAACCTTAACGCAATCAACAACCTCTCCTGGACAGCTAAGGAGAAGGGAGCAATTATGAACCAGATGGAGCATATGTCCTCTATAGTTAACTACCCCGGTTCATACATTATTACAAGATACATGCAGTTTGCATTCCTTGATGCGGTTAACAACTCGGCAAACCCTGTCGATGCTATGACGGGATACATTGAAGCTATTAACACGGAAATTGCGCGTAAGCGTCAGGAGTTTGGTCTTTGGATTCCGGAGAATTCACAGGATGAGCCCCCGGAGCTTAAGCCCACAGAATAAAACGAAGAAAGGAGTAAAGTTTTTATGACACAGAATGCTACAAAAGCTAAGCGTCCTGTAAAGCGTCATGAAGTTTCGAAGCTGCGTTGGACGTTGCAAGAAATGAAGAACAACAAAACCGCATATTTTATGCTTGCTCCCTTCTTCATTCTCTTCCTTATATTTACGGTCCTGCCGGTTGTTCTTTCGATAGTTCTCAGCTTTACAGATTTCAATATGCTTGAAATGCCCAATTTTAAAGGCGTTCAAAACTATCTCGACCTGTTTTTAAATGACGAGATATTTATTCTTGCATGCCAGAACACCTTGATTTTTGCGTGTGTAACAGGTCCTGTATCTTACATTCTCGCACTTCTCGTTGCGTGGTTCATAAACGAGCTGCCTCCCAAGATTCGTGCGGTTGTAACTCTTATATTCTACGCACCCTCTATTTCGGGTAACGCGTACCTTGTTTGGAAGACGCTGTTCTCCTCCGACTCTTACGGTTGGGCGAATGCCGTGTTAATGAAATACGGATTAATAACATCCCCGATTCTGTGGTTCCAGGATGCAAATTACGTAATGCCGCTTTGCATAGTGGTTGCTCTTTGGACATCACTCGGTACTGCGTTCCTTTCATTTATCGCGGGCTTCCAGACAATTGACCGTTCGCTTTACGAGGCTGCCGCAGTTGACGGTATCAAAAACCGTTGGCAGGAGCTTTGGTATATTACGCTTCCTACAATGCGTCCTCAAATGATGTTCGGTGCAGTTCTCTCTATAACCAACTCCTTTGGTTTCGGTGCTGTAGTTGACCAGCTTTGCGGTTTCCCGTCGGTAGATTACGCCGCACATACTATCATGCATCACCTTGGCGACTACGGCGGTATGAGATACGAGATTGGTTATGCCTCTGCAATAGCGGTGCTGCTATTCATTATAATGATAAGTGCGAACTTTATTGTTAAGAAGGCACTTTCGAAGGTAGGTGAGTAAGCATGGCACAGAAATTAAGAACAAGAGGACACAAGGTTGTTCTGAACAGGTCTGCAGGCGGTGATACCGGTATCACTATCATGCTTACTTTACTTGGATTATTTATGTTTATACCCATGTATTACGTTGTAATCCAGTCATTTAAGCCTCTTGACGAGTTATTTATGTTCCCGCCTAAGTTCTACGTAGTTAATCCTACGATTGATAACTTCACAGACCTTTTCACTCTTATGAGTGACTCGTGGGTACCGTTCTCAAGGTACATATTTAACACAGTATTCATTACAATTTGCGGTACGCTCGGCAACCTGATATTCGCATCTATGGCGGCATATTCGCTTGCTAAGCTCCGCTTCCCCGGAAGAAACTTCATATTCCAGTTAATAGTTACCTCGCTTATGTTCCATTCTACGGTTAACACTGTAACGCATTTCATTATTCTTTCTTCATTCGGCTGGATAGATACTTATCTCTCTATAATAGTTCCTTCGATGGCAACTACTATGGGTCTTTACCTTATGAAGCAGTTTATGGAAACGTCGGTACCCGATACCGTGCTTGAATCGGCAAGGCTTGACGGTGCGAGTGAATTCAGAACGTATTTGACTATAGCTATGCCGATGGTTAAGCCCGCTTGGCTAACACTTATGATTGAGTGCTTTAAGAACCTTTGGAACTCCGGTGCTTCGGTTTACGTTCACTCGGAGCAGTTAAAAACCTTTAACTATGCAATAGGACAGATTCTTTCCGGTGGTATTGCACGTTCCGGTGCAGGCGCTGCATCCACCATTATAATGTTGATGGTACCTATTTTGGTATTCGTATTTAACCAGAGCCAGATTATTGAAACAATGGGCTCGTCAGGTATGAAGGATTAAGGAGGCGACAATGAAAAGTAATTTTGTAAAAGTAGTTGTTCTTGCACTTATCCTTGTGACGGTATTCGGTGCAGTTTCCGCTTCCGCATACCATTCATACGACACTTATACCTATTCGATAGACGGTAAGGCTCTGCAGTCACCTACCGCATACTCAGCAAGCAATACGATAAATTCGTATGATATGCGACTTGTTTCGGAAAGATTCGGCAGCAAGACACTTAGCGATGCAAGCGACATTTTTTCTGACTGTGACGGTAATGTTTATATATCCGATAAGGGTAACAACAGAGTAGTAGTTCTTAATAAATATTATTTCACAGTTGCGGTAATTGACAGTTACGTTGACGAGTTCGGCAGGCAGCAGTCGTTAAAGGCACCTGAGGGTGTATACGTTACAGACCCTTCAAAAACAACTGACGGCACTTCTCATATCTACATTTGTGATACGGGTAATGCGCAGGTTGTCGTTTTCGACCGTGAATATAATTACGTAAGAACCATCACCTGTCCATCAAGCCCCTTGATTCAGAAAACGGAGTTTACACCGAAAGCTGTTGCAGTTGATATCTACGGCAGAGTTTTCATAGTATCCAATACTGAAAAGGGTATTATCGTTCTTTCAAAAAAAGGTGATTTGACCGGTTTTATCGGTGCACAAATGGTTACCTACAGTCCAATTGAAATGATTTGGCGCCGTTTCCAGACCGAAGAGCAGAGAGAAGCTCAGAAACCAAACATAGCACCGCCATACAACAGCCTTACTGTTGACGACGACGGTTTTGTTTATGCTACGTCATACGAACTTAAGAGAGAATCAAACCATCTTTCCGCGCTTAAGTCTAAGTCACCTGACTATTCACCCGTCAAAAAGCTTAACTCGATGGGTATCGAGATTATGAACCGTAACGGCTTCTTTGACCCCAGCGGAGAGGTTGATGTATTCTATCCCAAGGATGTATCAAAAATAACCGACATTGCTCTGGGTAACGAGGGGTCTTGGACGATTTTGGACTCAAGACATTCCAAATTCTTTACCTATGACCAAAGCGGCAACCTATTATTTGCTTTCGGAGGTTTCGGTGACCAGCTTGGTAACGGAAAATCGTTTAGAGGTATTACTTACCAGATAGTTAACGGTGTTTACTATCTCTTAGCGCTTGATGAGCTCGGCTCTAACGATTTCCAGATAACCGTTTATTCTCCTACAGAGTACTACGATGCCATTATGAGTGCTCTTCACAATCAGAATCACAACCTTTATTCAGCCTCTATTTACGACTGGCAAGAGGTTCTTACCAGAAACAACAACTTCGACCTTGCTTATATAGGCATAGGTAAAGCACTCTACAGCCAGGGCAAGTATGAAGAGGCGCAGGAGGTGCTTACTAATGCGTACGAAACAGAGTATGCATCAAAGGCATTCACCGAGGCGCGTAAGGATGTTATCGGTAAGTGGATAATTCTTATCGTTATAGGAGCTATCGTAGTTATTTTCGCAGCATTCAAATTCTTGGTATATGCCAAGAAAAAGAACAAGGCAACCACACTTAAGGTTGGCAGAAAAACCTATTTTGAGGAGCTCTTGTTCGTATTCCACCTTGTATTCCATCCGTTTGACGGATTCTGGGATCTTAAGCATGAGAAGCGCGGCTCCGTACGTGCAGCAACAACCTTCTTGGGTCTTACCATAGTAGCCTTCTTCTATAATTCTATAGGCAAAGGCTATCTCTTCAATCCCCGCGGTACAAACATGAACATATTTATGGCTGTACTCTCCGTAGGATTGCCGGTAATACTTTGGGCTGTTGCAAACTGGTGCTTGACAACGCTGTTTGACGGCGAGGGTAGCTTTAGAGATATCTATATCGCTACCTGCTATTCGATTGCACCGCTTGCTCTTATGCTTACAGTGTCAACGCTTCTTTCCAACGTACTCAGCACGAGCGAGGGCACTATCGTTACACTTGTTACGGGTATCGGACTTGTATGGACTGTTATCCTTATATTCTTCGGTACGCTGGTAACTCACGACTATTCACTTTCCAAGAACTTTGTAACTGTTTTAGGTACTATAGTTGCAATGGCAGTAATTATGTTCGTTGCAATCCTCTTCTCAAGCTTGCTTGTAAAGATGGTATCCTTTGTAACGTCACTGTTCTCGGAAATTGGCAACCGACTGTAAAGTAGAGGAGGATACAAATGAATAACAAAAGAATAATATCGTTCCTGCTTTCTGCGGTTATGATTTTCGGATTTTCTGTAGCTCTTATTCCCACAAGGGTTGAGGCTGCTCATTCTCCCTCGGTTGAGACTGAAAGCAAGTACACTAACGATCAAGTTAAAAAAATCGTAGAGGCTTCTTATAAGTACAATTTTGAGAACGCACAGCAAATGCTTGAGTATGAGCTTGAGCTTGGCTACCTTGACTATGTAAAAAGTAAAACCGGCAGTCACACTATCTACGTAAACAGATACACAGGAGTTCTTTACTACGTAAATAATACAACCGGTGAAATTCTTACGAGTAACCCTTATAATCCTCTGAACGGTGCTTCAGACGATAACAGGCGTAAAGAGCTTATGAGCCAGATTTCTATTTCCTTTGTTGAAAGTGCAAACACAAGCAACGGAGATACATACTTCAGTGCCAAAGAGGCCGCTGAGCGTGCTCAGATTAAGGTTTCGCCCATATCAGGCGGTTTGCGTGTTAACTACACCCTCGGAGATACCACAACGCGCTTCCTTTTGCCCGGTGCGTTAGCAGCTGATAAGTTCACGGAGCATATACTCAAGCCTATGTTTAAGTATTACGAGAACGTACTTGAGGAATATTGCCGTGAAGAGGCACCTGATGCACAGTTTGATTTCTTTGCCTCCGACGTTTATGACGGCATGGATATCTATGACGAATATGCCGGCGGTACTGTAAGCGTTGATGCTATGAGAAGATATCTTCAGGATACTCAGCGTATATATAATGGCATCTATGAGGAGTACAGTAAGGACTGGAACACTCTTGAGAAATTAAACAGTGAAGTCTTCAATATTTTGCAGAGCTATACCGCTTCGGAGGCGGAGCTCTTCGACGAGAATAAAAACATAATATACAAGTGGGTATATTACTGTAATGTATCCCTTGTATCTATAAAGAGACAGACGTCTGAGCTGTTGAGACGGTTCTGCCCCGATTACTCAATGCAACAGGTTATCGACGACGAGCTTGAGGTTGGATTTGAGAACAAAATAGACCAGAAAGCAGCATTTCGTTGCACACTTGAGTATACCTTTAGTGAGGATGGCTCACTTACCGTTCGCTTGCCCGCAAACTCCATTACCTTCGACCAGACAGTATACACCTTTTCAACTATAGAGTCGCTTCGCTATTTTGGTGCAGGTAATCTTACTGAAGAGGGCTACGTTTTTATTCCGGACGGTAGCGGCAGTATAATTGAATTTAAGGATTTTTACGATAAAAATAACGAAAACCTTAGAGAAAACGTTAAGGTTATGCTTAAAACGTACGGTGAGGATTACTGCTATTCAATGCTTGATGAAGATACGGTAAACTATGAAAAGGTTACGATGCCCGTATTCGGTGTAGCATATGAAACGTCAGCCGGCGCAAAGGTTGCCGCAATCTCAGGCAAGGAAAAGGTTAGGTCAGGCTACTTTGCAATTCTTGAGCAAGGCTCGACGCTTGCAAACTTACAGGTTGAGTTTGGAGGTATGTTCCATAATTACGGTAACGTATATACCGCGTTTAATCCGTTCCCCAAGGACGAATATGACCTAACAGATACTATTTCGGTTAGTAATCAAACCAGCTATACAATAGTTTCAGAATCGAAATATACAGGCTCTTATTCTACACGTTACGTAATGCTTTCGGATGCCGCAGTATCCGGTCCCGCCGGAGTTGACTATACTCCCGCAACTTATACGGGTATGGCTACGTATTATCGCAATTACCTTGAAAAGAAGGGCGAGATTACTCCCCTTGCCGAGGCTCAGACAGACCTGCCCCTCTATATTGAGGCGTTTGGCTCTATGGAAGTAGCTAAGAAATTTCTTACCTTCCCGATTACAGTCTCCGTGCCTCTTACAACCTTTGATAACGTGACCACTATGTATGACGAGCTTGCAAACGCCAAGATTCGTCTGCTGGAGAAGGCTACGGAATACGATGCTCTTGCTGCAACTGCAACAGAGGAGAAAAACCTTACTCTTGCAAAGACTCATAAGGATAAGGCCGACCGTTACCGTGAGCTTTCAACTAAAATTTATAACATAACGAACGTTAATTTCAAGCTTACGGGCTTTGCAAACGGCGGAATGTATTATACTTATCCCGCTAAGCTTAAGTGGGAAAAGGCGTGCGGCGGAAAGTCGGGCTTCAATTCACTTCTTAGTGACGTTAAGGATAGACAGAGTCAGGGCCTTAATTTCAACGTGTACCCGGACTTTGATTTCCAGTATATTAATAATACGTCCATGTTTGACGGCATATCCAATAAGGGTAACGTATCAAAGATGGTTGATAACCGTTATGCATCAAAGCAGGAAATGAACTCTATAACAAGAGAGTTTAAATCTATTTTTGCTATGGTTATCTCACCCGATGCGCTTGACAGACTTTATTCAAAGTTCTATTCAAAGTATTCGGAATACGGTATTAAGAATATCTCTTTATCCACTCTCGGTTCGGATTTGAACTCTAACTTTGATAAGAAAAATCCTATAAACCGCGAGCAATCGTCAGCATATGTGGTTTCGCTTCTTGATAAGGTTGTTAACGAGAACGAAATGAGTGTTCTTCTCTCACAGGGTAACATCTATTCTGTTAAATATGCTAAGCACATTATAGATATATCCACAGACTCAAGCCACTTGTCAAAATCGTCATATGCAATTCCGTTTACAGGTCTTGTTCTGCACGGATACGTTAATTATGCAGGCTCTGCACTTAACTACTCGGGCTCTCCCGACTACGACCTGCTTCGTGCGATAGAGAACGGTGCTTCGCTGTACTATATTCTCAGCTATCAGAATACCGATGCTATGAAAGAGGATGAAAAACTCAATAAATACTACGGTGTAAGCTATGAGAACTGGTATGACAAGGTTGTAGAGACATATGCTGTTCTCAACGGTGCAATAGGACAGTATCAGAACTACAAAATCGTTGACCACAGAACTCTTATCGCTGAGCGTGTTATAGATTCAGACGAGGATACGGCTAACTTTAAGCTTCTTCGTGACGAGCTCTTGGAGATGGTTGAAAATCAGATTAAGCTTAAGATTGACCAGGCGTATGAGTCTATGAGAGGCGATGACGCAAACCTTGGCCGCGGTGTAAAGGCGTTCATTGATACCGATGCTATATTACAACAGGCAACAGGCTTGCTAAATAAAACGGCTGACGAGCTTCGTGCAACCGACTTTGACGAAAAGCTTGCTGATATCAAGGCTTCATATGAGGCTGAATATCCCGGCAAGACGAACTCTGTTGTAGCAGAGCTTAAAGAGGTAAATTACCAGTCTAAGTATGCTTACGTAACAGACTCACTTGCAACAGATAAGGATTATGTATACACCGAGTTTACTGTTGATAACAATCTCGTAACTATGGTTACTTACGAGGACCCCAAGACAGGTCACAGGGTAGCGTTCCTTATTAACTACAACATTTATTCGGTTAGAGTAAATCTTGGTAACGGTCAGGAGTACACTCTTCCGAAATATGGCTTTGAGCCAATAACGATAGGAGGGGCGCAGAATGGATAAGCCTTTAAAAATCAAACGCTCACGCCGTGCGTCACTCGACAAAAGACGTGCAAGGGCAGGCTACTTCTTTGTAGCTCCCTTCATTATCGGAATTATTCTTATCTACCTTCCCATTCTTATTGACTCAGTTTGGTTAAGCTTTCACGAGCAGGTAAACGCTAACATTAACGGAACTAACGTAACCGTTCTTGAGTTCCGCGGTCTTGAATATTACAAGTACGCGTTTACAGAGTCTCCCGAGTTTCCGACCAAGCTCCTTGCGGGACTTCAGCAGCTCGTGTTTGAAGTTCCGGCAGTAATAATTTTCTCACTGTTTATAGCAGTTGTTCTTAATCAGAAGATGCTTGGTAGAGCAGCTTTCAGAGCGATTCTGTTCGTCCCCGTTATAATATCCACGGGCCTTATGGAGTCCATTAACGGTGCAGACATTATGTCTGACAATATGAGTGAGGGAATTCAAGACGGCTCGGGCGGAGCAGGTGGAGGCATCGTTGATGCTCTAATGATTGAGAACCTGTTCAAGTCAATGGCGATAGGCGGAGAGCTTGTAGGATACGTTGTAGGCCTGGTGAACGATATTTACAATATTATTCACTACTCAGGTGTCCAGATGCTTATATTCCTTGCAGGTCTGCAGTCTATTTCAGATACTATTTACGAGGCATGCCGAATAGACGGTGCTACCGCGTGGGAAACCTTCTGGAAGGTAACCTTCCCAATGATATCGCCAATGATTTTGGTAAATGCTGTGTATTCGGTTATCGATGCGTTTACAAGGTCGTCTAACGTAACGATGTCCTTCATAAAGGGTTCAACGTACAACGATAGCCAGTCGTCTGCGATGTATTGGATTTACTTTGGTGTTGTTATACTTATTATTGCCGCTGTGGCAGGTATTGCATCAACGTTTATCTTCTACCAGAGAAGAGATTAAGGAGGTGTCTTATGGATTCAACTAAGAATAATAACTCAACTCCTGTAATTACAAAGGAAAGCAAGAAAAAAATCCGTGTTGACTACGAGGGTAAGATTTCCCTTACACAAAGGATAAAGGAAAAGGTAAAGGCAACAAATACCTGGATAAAGCTTTCTGTAGCCGTTATGAGATTTATACTTATGCTCGGCGTAAGCTTTGTAATTATCTACCCGTTCATTGCAAGAATTGCGGGTTCGTTTATGACTCAAGAGGACGTAATTGACGCTACGGTTTCGCTTATTCCCAAGCACCCGACTCTTGACATTTACAGGACAATCATTGTAGAGAATCATTATTTTGAAGCTCTCTTAAATACGCTTTTGCTCTCTCTCGGATGCGCGCTTATTCAGATGCTCATAGCTTGCCTTGTAGGCTACGGTCTTGCTAAGTTCAAGTTTAAGGGCAATAAGCTTGTTATGGGTCTAGTCGTATTAACGATGGTTATACCTCACGGTGCTATGTCTGTGTCGATATTTAAGCATTTCGCTTATTTTGACCTCGGTGTAGTAGAATCCTGGGGCTACAAGGGTATTATTGAGCTTATCACCGGCTCTACGGTTGAGCTCTTAGACAGCTTTGCACCGTTGCTTATCCTGTCGGTGTTTGGACTTGCTTTCAAGAACGGACTTTATATCTATCTGATGCGTCAGTTCTTTAAGGGAGTTCCCGATGAGCTTGAAGAGTCGGCGTACGTTGACGGCTCAGGTACCATTCGCACCTTCTTCCAGATAATTCTGCCTCTTTCGGTGCCCATGATGATAACGGTATTCCTGTTTGCATTCTCATGGCAGTGGACTGATGAATTTTACACAGGTCTTTTGATGCCCGGTGAGAATATGATTCTTATGTCGGACGTGTATATTGTACCCAAGGCAATGGACTTCTTATACGCGGGTGAAGCTCTTTACAAAAACGTTGTTCAGAACACGGGCGGCATTCTGATAATCCTGCCCCTTCTGTTAGTTTACCTTGTCGGTCAGAAATACCTTGTTCAGGGTATTGAGCGTTCGGGTCTTGTAGGCTAATAAAACTTAAAAAGCTTTACCGGCTACCAAGCATTTTGCGAGGTAGCCGGATTTTTTCTATTCTTTTTAAAGTATAAAAAGCTATTTATAATCTTATCTTCTGACAAGATATTTTCTCATATCAACAGCGCACGCAAGCAAAATAATCAAGCCCTTTATAATATAAAGCATATTCTGGTCGACGGAGAGGAAGTTAAGGCCTACGAAAATTATCTGTAGAAGCAATACGCCTATAACAATGCCGCTGATTTTACCAGTACCGCCAACGAATGAAACACCGCCAATAACACATGCTGCTATAGCATCTGACTCGTAGTTTTGTCCGGTATAAGATGCAATAGAAGCAATACGTGCGCCTTCAATAAATCCCGTAATGCCATACATAACTCCCGCCAAGACAAATACGAGAATAATTGTCGCAAAAACGTTAATTCCCGAAACTCGCGCCGCCTCCTCGTTTGCTCCCACCGCAAACATATTTCTGCCAAATGCCGTCTTGTTCCATATAACCCACATTACCAAGGTGATTATGACGGAGTAAAGCACGTATTTCGGCACTGCAATTCCCGATATTCTGAATAGCGGCCCCGAAATAAAATCAAGGTAAGATGCATCAAGCCCCGATAAGGTCTGCCCGCCGTTGTTGCCTATCTGCAGATAAAGCAGTATTGCACCAAAAAGTATCAGCTGAGTAGAAAGTGTTACTATAAACGGGTGCAGCTTGAACTTTGCTACAAAAAAGCCGTTTATAAGTCCTATAAGCGCACCAACTACCATAACCGCAAGCAGTACAACGAATATAGGCATGGTGGGTAGGTTAGGAAACATCTTGTTAGCATACCCCGTCATCTGTAATAGCGATGCGCCCACGCACGCTGTAAGCCCTACCGCACGCCCTGCCGATATATCAGTACCCGTCAGTACAATAGCACCGCCTATTCCCAGCGCTATAGGCAGCTTTGCTGCGGTCAGCGAAATAATATTTACAATAGAAGCTACAGAGATAAATCTCGGCTCAATTATTGCTATGAGAATAACTGCGCAAATTATAATTATATACATTGCATTAGAGAATAGAAAGTCGCTTGCTTTTCTTCTTTTCTCGTCACGGGGCAGGGCTTTAAAGTCCCGGTATCTCTTTTGCGTTCGTTCAACTATTTTTACGAAAATGCCGTCGTTTCTCTGACGGTCTTCCTTGTTTTCCGGCATCCTACATCTTCCTTTATATATATTTTCCTGCAAGCTCCATAATGCTTTCCTGCGTTGCTTCACTCCTGTCAAGCACTCCTGCAATTTTACCGCCGCTCATTACGGCAATTCTGTCACAGATACCAAGTAGCTCTGCCATTTCGCTTGAAACAATAATAACACCCCTGCTTTCCTCGGCAAGCTTGTTAATCAGTGTGTAAATCTCATATTTTGCACCAACGTCAACACCGCGTGTAGGCTCGTCAAGCAAAAGCACGCGCGGATTTGTTAAGAGCCACCTGGCAAGTATCACCTTTTGCTGGTTTCCGCCCGAGAGAGTGGAAATTTTGGAGTATTCAGACGGGCATTTTACACGTAGCTTGTGTATGCTCTCACGCGTAGCCTCACTGCGGCGGCTGTCGCTTATAAATCCGAGCACCTTAAAGCGGTCAAGAGAAGAAAGGGTAGAGTTCTCCCTTATATCAAGAATACCGAAAATGCCCGTTCGCCGTCTTTCCTCTGTTATGAGAGCAAAGCCGTTTGATACGGCCGCCCTCGGTGAAGAGTTCTTTATACTCTCCCCGTCAAGTAAAATTTCACCGTCGAGCATCTCTCTAAGGCCGAAAACAGTTTCTAAAAGCTCGGTTTTACCCGCGCCGTCAAGCCCTGCAATTCCAAGCACCTCACCCTCGGAGAGAGTCAGGCTAGCGTCACTCGGCAGCCCGCGGCTACCCGTAATCCCGATAAGCTCAAGCATGGCTTTGCCGATTTTTGCTTTGCGCTCGGGGTATCTTTCGGTAAGCTCGCGTCCAACCATAAGGCTTATGATTTTATCTGTTGTCAGATTATCGGCTTTCTCCGTAATTATGTGCTTTCCGTCGCGCATAACCGTAACTGTGTCGCAAATTCTCAGTATTTCGGACATTTTGTGAGAAATATAAATAATTCCGCGTCCGTCATTTTTAAGCTTTTCTATTATTTCGAAAAGCCGCTCTGCCTCTCTTTCCGAAAGTGATGAGGTCGGCTCGTCAAAAACAATTACCGATGCATCGTATGATACAGCCTTTGCTATCTCAGCCATTTGCCGCTCGGATACAGATAGAGTATCCATTCTCGCTGTAGGAGATATTTTTATTCCGAGTGTGTCGTATATTTCTCTCGTTTTTTCATTCATAGCCGCCGTGTCAACAAGGGGCAGATACCTTGAAATCTTAGGGTATCTGCCAAGCCACATATTTTCAGCCACCGTTAGCTTTAGCGCCTGGTTAAGCTCTTGATGCACCATGGCAACACCGTGGTCGAGCGCATCGCGTGAGCTCTTAAATTCCACGGGCTCGCCTCTAAGATATACCTCACCGCCGTCCATCTTGTAAACGCCGAAAAGGCATTTCATAAGCGTAGATTTGCCCGCACCGTTTTCACCCATCAGCGCATGCACTGAGCCTGCCTCAAGCCGCAGCTGTGCCTTGTTAAGTGCCCTTACACCGGGGAAGCTCTTATCTATACCGCACAGCTCTAAAAGAGGCGCGTCCTTATTTGCTTCCATCTTCACCCGTGTAAAGAGAATAGGGGATATTTATTCGCCAGCCGCCAACAAGCATGTCTTCTTCAACCCCCTCGGTCATTCCTTTCTCGGTAAGGAAATTCTCTGCTACCTTAACTATGATTTCTGCCATTTTAGTACCGTCTTGTCTTACAGTACCCGTCATAAACCCATTCTGTATCTTAGCAACTGCCGCCTCTGTTGCATCTACGCCAAAGACGGGTATTATCTTACCGCCTTCCTTGTTGTAGCCCGCCTCGGCAAGCGCAGCTATAGCGCCAAGTGCCATCTCGTCATTGTTTGCAATTACAAGCTCTACCATATTTCTCCCCGCCTCGCTGTAGCCGGAAAGTATAGTCTTCATTGAGTTGTTTGCCGCGGCGTTTGACCAGTTGCCGTCCTGGTCTACTATATATTTGTTAGGGTTGTTTTTGTCGTAGAATACGAGCTCTGATAACCCGGCCTCCTTAAGCTTACGGTTGCAGTCCTCTACCGCGTATCTCGTTCTTGCCTCTGCCTCAAGGTTGCCCTGCTGCCCTTTAAAGAGCACGTAGCTTATCCTGCCGTCGCCGTTAAGGTCGATTTTGTTAAAATTAGCCTTGATATGCTCGGCAATCATTTCTCCCTGCATGTGCCCGGCCGCCTCGTAATCGGTACCCACGAAAATGCACTTATCGTAGCTCTCTACAACCTCTTCGCTGACAGAGCGGTTGAAAAATATCAAGGGTATGCCCGCCGCCTTTGCCTTTGCGACTATCGTCCTTGCCGCATCGTCAGAGCCCGTGTCAACGATGTTAACTATGAGCATAGTAGTGCCCTTTGCAATCGCGGTGTCTACCTGCTCGGTCTGCGTTGTCTGGTTGCTGTTCGAGTCATAATTGTGGTAGCGTATTCCCGCACGCTTGAAATAAGCGTCCATCTGTGTGCGTACGCTTGAAATATAGGTATCACTGTAAGTGTAGTAGAAAACAGATACCTCTTCACCGCCCATACGGCAAGAGCCGAGGGTAAGCGGCACCGCTGTTAAAATCAGCGCCAAAATCAATATAAAACCAAATGCTTTAACTTTCATTGTGTCCCCCTTTTTATATATGTGCATATTTTTGTCATTCACAGACAGTTCTATTCACACACCGCTTGCAAAAAGAGTAAAAGCGTGGTAAAATATGAATATATAAAAATAGGGAGGGCATGGTATGATTAAAACCGATGTTAATCTTAAAATCGGATATACGCAAAATGATATAAAAGAAGCAATCTCTGCTATTTTGCCCGTTCCCGTGTCTGAAATCGGTGAGGTTTTGATAGTTAAGCAGTCGCTTGACATCTCCGATACGGCAAAGCCGCGTTACCGCGCGACGGTTGCATTCAGTGCCGACCCCGAGCGTGAGGCGGGTCTTTTAAAATACAGGCGGCGCGTTTTTGCCTATCAGCCCCCGTCATATACCGCGCCCGCGAGCAGCTTGTGTTTTCGACCCGTGGTAGTAGGCTCTGGCCCCGCAGGCCTTTTTGCCGCCTTGGTGCTCGCAGAGTCTGGTGCAAGGCCTATAATTCTTGAGCGCGGTTTACCCGTTGAAGAGCGCAGCCAAAGCGTTAATGCGTTTGTGCATAGCGGTATTCTTGATACCGAGTCCAATATTCAGTTTGGCGAGGGCGGTGCAGGCACGTATTCCGACGGCAAGCTTAAAGTCGGCAGTATGGATAATTATAAAATGAAGGTGCTCTCTGAATTTATCGAAGCAGGCGCCGACCCGTCTATTGCCTATTCTCAGGGCGCGCACCTCGGCACAGATAAGCTGCCCGCGATAATTAAGGGAATAAGAGAGAAGATTATTTTCCTCGGCGGTGAATTTATCTTTTCCGCCCGCTTTACCTACCCCGTAATTGTAAACGGCGAATTGCGCGCTGTAAAATATGAAAAATGCGGTACAGAATTTGATATAGATACCCGTGCCGTAATACTCGCAGTAGGTCACAGTGCAAGAGATACTATAAGAAAGCTTTGTTCTATGGGGCTTAAAATGACTCCAAAGGGATTTGGCATAGGCGTGCGTATCGAGCACCCGCGTGAATATATCAATAGCATAGTATACCGAGAGAGTAAGGATATAATCAAACAAACTGCAAGCTATCACCTCGTTACCCACCTCGGCAGCGGCAGGAGCGTTTACAGCTTTTGTATGTGCCCCGGTGGCACGGTGGTTGCCGCGGCAAGCAATAACGGCGGTATCGTTACAAACGGAATGAGTGAATATAACAGAATGGCAGAGAATTCAAATGCAGCCCTCTTAGTATCCGTAACACCTAACGATTTCGGCTCGCCCGATGCGCTGGCGGGTATTGCCCTGCAGGAGCAAATAGAGAAGAATGCCTTTGATTTGACAGGAAGTTTTCGCGCCCCGTCGCAGTCGCTTGCATCTCTTTTATCGGGCAGGGCAGAGCGAGGCGGGGTAAAACCGAGCTATCCTTTAGGCACGGAGTGTATAGGTATAGAAAAATATATGCCCGAATATATAAAAGAGTCGCTGCTGCCCGCAATTGAAGATTTTGATGCGTGGCTGTCGGGATACAAGCTTGGCGACGCAGTGATTACAGGGCCTGAAACGCGTACGACATCTCCCGTCCGTATGGAGCGCGACGGCCTCGGCCGTGCGGTAGGCTTTATCGGAATTTACCCTGCAGGCGAGGGCGCAGGGTACGCAGGGGGTATTGTTTCGAGCGCCACCGACGGCATAAAGCAGGCTGAAAAGCTCCTCGCATCATTCTGAAAAACAACAAAAAGCAATATAACTTAACGCAAAAAACCGAGCGCTGAATCAGTCGCTCGGTTTTTATATATTTTAAACAAAGTGCTAAGTTTTCTTTTGTCTATACTGACTAGGTGACATGCCCATTTGCCGCTTGAACATACGCGAAAATGCAGTTGGCTCAAGACCCACGCGCACGGCAATCTCATTTAGCGAAAGGTCTGTATCTGTCATTAGGGTAGATGCGTGATTTATACGTATACTGTTAAGGTAGGCGTGCGGCGTGAACCCGGTATGCTTGCGGAAAAGCACTGAGAAATAGCTACGCTCAAGACCTATATTTTTAGCTATTGCATCTACTGACAGCTGCTCGTTATAATGTAGCTCCATAATACCTATTGCCTTGTTGATAGAGCTTGAGGTTGCGGTGCTTGATTTGCCCTTTAACAATGCGGAAAGTATCCTGTATATGTATGAAATGCGTAAATAATCGGCAGCTTGCGTTCTGTCATTGTTTATTTTCACCATATCTTGAATTGCGGCAAGCACCTCGCCAAATGCATCGTTTTTAACAAACGGGCTCTCGGAGGTAATGCCGGCATGGCGCATAGCACGCCTGATTCCGTGCCCCGCAACCTGGCAAAACGCCTCGGAACGAAAGCTCTCGTCAGTGGTTATATGCGTCACCTTGTCACCGGGTAAAAGCACGTAGCAGTCACCCTTTTTAAATTTAAACTTTGTGCCGTTTATTACTATATAGCCGAAGCCGCCCGTACAGCATTCGATAGTATAATTGTTTCTTACCGAAGGGCCAAACACCAAATATCCTGCCTCAAGCCTGCTTATCTCACAGCTGAGCAGCGTAGGCTCCGAAGAATTATCTGCAATAAAAATCTCTTGGCTCATAAAATCTCCAATCCAACAAAATGCCAAATATAACTAACAAATAAGCATTGTTATTAAATATTTAATGCGGTATAATATGGGTACACTAATATTTTAACAAATTTATGTTAAGATGTAAATAGCATTTTTTATTTTCCAAGGAGATTATTGACATGGCAGACAAGAAAAAGCTTAACTTCGCCGTAATTGGTTGTAGCTGGATGGGCAAAGCACATATGGAAGGTGTTCTTGACAATAAAGCAAACCTCTATGCAATTTGCGATACCGCACAGGATCAGATTGACGAAAGACTTAAGGAGTTCTATCCCGAGAAGACCTGTACCGACTACCGCGAGCTTGTAAATGACCCGAACGTTGACGTTGCTATAATAGTAACCCCTGATTACTATCACCTTGAAATGACCGAGGCTTTCCTTCGTGCAGGCAAGCACGTGCTTTGTGAGAAGCCCATGGCTCTTACGATGGAAGAGTGCGAGAAAATGATTCAAATTTCAAACGAGTGTGATAAGCTGCTTATGGTAGGCCAGGTTTGCCGCTGCAACCCCGTTTTCATAAGAGCTAAGGAAATTATCGACTCGGGTATGATAGGCGAGCTTTTCTTTATTGAGAGTGAGTATGCGCATGACTACGGTGTAGCGCGCGGATATAACGATTGGCGCGTTGACCCCCGCCGTCACGGCTTTATAGGCGGTGGATGCCATGCAGTTGATATGCTCCGTTGGATTGCGGGCGACCCCACTGAGGTTTACGCTCTCGGTAACAAAAAGTGCCTTACCGACTGGCCGATACAGGACGATGCTAACATCGCAGTGTATAAGTTCCCGAATAACGTAATGGGTAAGGTATTCGTGTCTATCGGCTGTAAGCGCGATTACACCATGCGCTCTTCCTTCTACGGCACAAAGGGTACCGTGCTTGTAGAGGACGGTGGAACTATCCACCTCTACCTCAATGACACGGAAAATCCCCTTCCTTACCACTCGGGTATGAAGAAGGGCAGGGACTATAATATTCCCCACATTCTCAAAAACGTACCCAAGGACCACAACGTAGGCGGCGAGATAAAGCAGCTTATCGAGGCTGTTGAGAACGGTACCGCACTTCCTATCTCACCCAAGGATGCGGCAGGCAGTGTAGCAGCTTGCTGTGCAGCAATCGAGTCTGCAAAGACCGGTATGCCCGTAATTATTAAGTACCCCAACGTGTAAGTGCACGTAATAATATTCAGTTAGCAAAATCCCATACATATATCACAATGAAAGGAGAATTTCTGATGTATCTTTCGCTAAAAACGGATAATGCCGATAAAAAGGCTTATTTGGAGCTTGAGATCTCCCTGATTGAACTTGATCTTTGTGACGTTATAAGAACGTCAACGATACCGGGTATAGACACCGGTGAGTCTGAAGACAACCAGACAGGCGAATGGGATCCCTTCTAAAATCCGTTTTTCAAAAAACATTTACATCCCAGAAAGGAGAAACTATGAAAAAGCGCTTACTAATCCCAATTGTAATCGTACTTACCTTGGTTATTTCCCTATCTGCTATGGCGATAGCAGTAGCTGCGTCTAACGGTGACCCTGAGCTTACCGTTGTCGGCGCAAACCTTTCCTTTGAGGAAAACGTACATATTCTCTACGCGGTGGATTATGAGAATATTGATAACCCCGCAAATATCCGCCTTCTTATTTTCCGCGGCAACGACGTTAACGTTAATAACTGTACTCTTGCCGAGGCGGACACCGCAATTGCCCCCTCAGGTATCGTTGAAGACGATAAAAACGGTGTAGAGGGTCTTATGTTCGAGTACAGCCAGCTTAACGCATCTGAAATGACAGAGGACGTTTATGCCAGAGCTTATTATGAGCTTGAAGACGGCAGCTTGGTATACAGCCAAGTCGGAGGCCAAGCG
>JAZRFH010000009.1:0-5081 GCA_045661245.1 Eubacteriales bacterium
CTAAGCTTAACGTTAAGGGTAAGGCACTGCTTGTATATCTCAACCTTGATACAGAACAGTACAACGAAAATAAATACCACTTCCAGAACGTAGGTGATAAGCCCAAGTTCGCTGATGTACCTATGCTCCTTAAGGTTAAGAGTGAGAGAGGTCTTAAGTACGCTCTTGAGCTTATTGAGGAGATGATGAGGGTGCTTGAGATACCCGAGGGTAAGGCGCAGGACGTTGATTACCGCATGCCTTACGAGCACACTGATGCACTTCTTGAGCGCGGCCTTGTAAAGCTTATCCTGCCGAAGGGTATGACACTTGACGAAAACACTAACACGATTAAGGTTGACTTTGACCTTCTGTTTGGTTCAAAGGACGATAAGGAGAAGGTGAACTCTGAGCCTAAGAGTGCACGAGTAGAAGAAGCAAAGATAGCTATTGAGTTGCCCATCGTGGTAGAGCATGCACACGTTAAGCCCGAGGAGGTTGTGCATGTAGATGCCGTTCATGCTGACGAGCTGATTTCCGACGTTGAGGCAGAGCAGGTTATTGAGCACGTTCATATAAGCTCAGGCCCGAGAACAGGTAAGCTTGTTGAGGTAAACCTTGACGTTATCTGTGAGAACTTTGAGGACGGGGAAACCGTTACGCTTGAAACTCTTAAGGAAAGATGCCTTATCAATAAGAAAGCGGGCAGAGTGAAGATTCTTGCACGCGGTACTATGACTAAGGCACTTACCATTGTTGCATCTAAGTTCTCTCTACAGGCGGTTAAGATGATAACTCTTGCCGGCGGTGCAGCAGAGATTGAGGATTAACAATCAGCAATAATCTAAAAAAGAGGAGCGCAGGATTATCCTGCGCTCCTTGAATATTAAAAAAAGATAAAGCTAAATTTTGAGCTTTATCTTTTTGCTTTTATACTGTCTTGTTAATACGTATTTTAATTTTAGCAGGCTCGTTTTCTGCTTCCAACGTTACCGTAGCAATTTCGGTATCAATTCTTGAAATCTCGCCGAGAAGAATTTTCTCGCAATCCTCATTGCTTACACCAAAAAAGCTTAAAATTCTTTTTGCAGAATATCTGTACCAGATAACTTTACCGCGAAACAGGGAAATATCTCTCGGTGCCTGTGCCGTGCTTTTCATCCAATTCAGCTCGGGTAATACACCGTCATTTCCAAATAAGGTTATGTTTAAGCGGCCACCGCGAATTTTCTCAAGTATCAGAGTTTTTCCCTCTGTGATAACTGCACTGTCACGCCCTGAGAATAATCCAACGTGGCGAATTTCGTCGTAAGATAGTGATACAGCCCGCCAAAAATATATAAATATAAATATTAAACTGCCGATAAGTAGAATTATAAGCGGGTAAAGCATAAACATACCGGCTTCCTTTGAGTTAAAGCGTATGCAAAGTGCAAGCAACGCCAAAATCGGCATAAGCACCCAATATACGCGCAGTCGTGTGCTAAATAAAAATATCTTTTTCATATATAAAACCGTTTTCTTAATTTATAACGTAATTATAGCATATAATCAAGCCTTTTTCAAGTCTTGATTTGTATAAACAACCCGAAACTCCTCGCACACAACCTTCATATCGTCTGTAAAGTCCAAACCAACCTCGTTCATACATTCGGTAAAGAATTTTGCGTGCACATCTTTCCAATAATCCAAGGATTTATCGCCCTCGCCCTCTTTATACGCGTGCTCTGCCGTTACCTTAGAGAAGGGTACAATAGACACCTTCTCCGTTTGAATTATGCAAGCAGCATTATCGGCAGAGTCTAAAATTACACTGTACTCTCCCGATTTTGGCAGGGGCTCGTTTTCATATTCATATAGCGGATATGCAGATGCAGTAGCCGTTTTTTCTCCAATTACTACTAAATGAGCAAGTAAGTCGGCATCAACTCCAAAAGCCCACGCGTCATATTCGCAATCGGCTATATTATTGTTCTTTATAAACGATTCCCAAAGTTCTTTAGCGGTCATAGCTCTATCTCCTAAACTGTGTCGCGTTAAAAAATACCCTTATTGTATTTTATCATTGCACTAAAGGTTATTATAAGCCCTGCGATAATACTGATTAGCATAATAGCCGAGCCAATCAGAGTGAAAATATTTCTATCGGTATATAGAGTAACTGTCGAAAAAATGCTAAACAAAATTATCCCCGCACCGATTATTATTGTACCGAGGCCTACTTTTCTGCCAAATGGAATTCTGTCTTCTTCAGAAACGCGGTGCCTGTGGTATGAGTGCAGAGAGGATATATTTCCGCGCATATTTAAAATGCCGAGCACAATGCATATAATTCCTATAATACAGCTAAGGATAAATGCCGCCATAGCCTGCTCCTATAAATTTAATTTTCAGTTTCTCCCTGCAATACGTAGACCAGAGATTTAATAGACTCAGCGTAGCACTCCTCGGTGAATTTTAGCTTTTTAAATAGAGAAATGCTCGCAAGATTGTCCTTGTCTATAAGCGCCACAATATCGGCTGAGGGGTATTTTTCTCTTAAGAGAGCCGTGACGTTGCTTAACAATTCGTATGCGTATCCGTTGCTTTGATATAACGGTGCAATTGTAATTCCCAGTGTAAAGCAGTTGTCACTCGGTGTAAAGAACACGCTTAAATCTCCTATCATTTCTGAGCCGCGGTTTAGCACGATAGCATAGTGCTGCTCAGGCTCAAGAGATAAAAACAGAGAGTGAGAATATTCTTTAACAAACCCTTCAAGATACTCTTTTGTTGTGTCCGTATATCTTTGATAGCGATTGCATCTTACGTCATTTCGGTAATCAAATATAGTATTAACGTCACCGCCGCACAAATTCCGCAGGCGCAGCCGTTTTGTAGTAAGCATTTTATTCCTCCGAAAGAGAGTTGTTAAATAAATTATACCATAAAAGCTCTTGAAAGTAAATATAACGGCATAAACCCACATTAGCTATTTGTAAAAATTAAAAGCCCTGCATAAAGCAGAGCCTTTAAAAGCACATATCTGACCGACAAATCCGTTTTTTTATTTTTTTAATACCTTTTTGCACCAAGAGCGCTTTTGGCATTTTGGGCACTTTAGGTAACGGGTTGTTCCAAGATGCATTGCATTAAGAGCCTCTCTGTAGCTGGGCACAATCTCGTGACCGCATTTTTTACACTTGTAAGCGCCAACGCTTACCTCAAGCTTTAGCGCATAAAAGCAAGGAATTAAGAACACTATGCAAAGTCCGATAATTGTAACGTACTGCCATACACCCTCGGGTATCAAAAATGCGGCAATTGCAAGACCTGCAATAAGGGCAGTGATGCTTACACCCATAATTACCCACATCGAGGTCCAAATTGTTCGATTTCTTTGCTCTATTTCCTTTGACATATCGAGCAAAAGCTGTTCGTTTTTCTGATTGCTGTTTTCCATATTTATTTTCTCCCCACTTAATAATTCATTTACACTGATGCCGAGAATATCGCATAGCTCAAGCATTATCGAAGAATCAGGCATAGCAAGGCCTCTTTCCCACTTAGATATTGCTTTGTCTGTGATTCCAAGCTTTTCTGCCAGCTGCATTTGCGTGAGATTCACCTTTTTTCTGCACTCGGCAATAAATTTTCCGATTTTTAATTGGTCCATCTGCGTCCCCCTTTCACATTCAGTATAACAGTTATTATTAACAAAGTACACCTACCGTTAGTTTAGTGAGGAAAAATAAACCGCAGGTAGATTGAAAATATTTTTATTATCTCTTCGAGTTTTGAAACAGATGTTTAATATCGTGAACATCGTAAATGCAATTTTTAAAAGAGATTACAGTTTCTTAACGAAAACTGCGTCCTCATTTTTTGCTACATAAGCTTTATCTTTATAATATCCGTGTGCCTCATAGAAATTTTCTGCTGTATTTGTAGTTAAAATAGACCTATGTAGTCCTTTTACTTTAAAATACTCTTCTGTAATTCTTAGCAAATGAGAACCATGTCCATTACCTCTATTTTCTTCTGCTATCCAAAATTCGCGAATGAATCCAATTTTTTCTTCAAAAAACCAATTAGTTAATCGTTCAATCTTGAATATAATAAAGCCTATGATTATGTCATCATCACTCATTCTGATATAAGCTTTATTTCCGCCCTCTGCTGTCAATTCATTAAAAAGAGCATCCCAATTTTTAACTTCAATTCCTAACTCTTTAAAATACAGTTTAAAGGCATTCTGAAACAAATCCTGAGAAAAGTCTGCAATTAATATATCTCTCATATTTTTTACCATCAAATTCAAGTTTATCTATTAATTAGATTATACCATAAAAACGGTAAAAAGTAAATAGTACGGTAGGGAAGAGTTTAGAGTTATGAGTTTGCTCCACAAGCGTTATGATACGCTATCGCGTAGTTATGGATTTGCTGACGCAAATGTTATGATATGATTGCCTATGTAACTAAAACGCGGCGAAGCCGCTCATAACTGCGAGCTTTGCGAGCATCATAACTACGTAGAGCGTATCATAACTTGCCGTAAGGCAATCATAGTTGCACCTCAGTTCTCAGAGATAAAAACAAAAACCCACCTCGAAAGGTGGGTTTTGAACTGTGCCAAAGGCGCAATGTTTTTACCTCTTGGAGAACTGAGGTGCACGTCTTGCGCCCTTGAGTCCGTACTTCTTTCTCTCCTTCATACGAGGGTCACGAGTGAGAAGGCCGGCCTTCTTAAGAAGGGGCTTGTATGCTTCGTCAGCAGTAAGGAGTGCACGGGCAACGCCGTGACGGATAGCGCCTGCCTGACCGGAGAAGCCGCCGCCCTTAACGTTAGCAACGATGTCGAACTTACCCTCTGTTTCGGTTACACCGAAGGGCTGATTAACGATGAGCTTGAGGGTATCAAGACCAAAGTAATCGTCTATATCTCTACCGTTAATGGTAACCGCACCGGTACCTGGGTAAAGACGAACTCTTGCAACAGACTTCTTTCTTCTGCCGGTTCCGTAGAAATAGGGCTTTGCACTGCTATACATATTCTCTTATCCTCCCTCTATTAGTCGATAGCAACGGGCTTCTGAGCCTCGTGCTTGTGCTCGGCGCCT